>NZ_JAVAMR010000005.1:0-135236 GCF_030731025.1 Microbulbifer sp. 2205BS26-8
TCCCAAGCAGCATGACTCAAATCAAATTGCCTCCGACAAACCCGGGGGGGGTTCACATGATGTAAAAAATGTTATTACAAGGGCGTGGGTGAAATTTTAGAAATCATAATTTGAAAATAAAAACCTTAAGGAAACATTAGAAAGCGTTTCCCCACAAACTGACGCAACAGTTTGACGATTATTTGTCGTATTTCTAACGTAAGGATGTCATAGTGAAACTTTGGTGCTACGGTTGATAACAGGTTTTTGCAGGGCATCAGAGAAAATAAGAGAATGGAGCGGCACACCACAGGCGGTGTATGCAAAATTCCGGGAGGGTGCACAGACAGCTCTTATTCTAGCGGTGGCAGTATGAATAGCCGGCATCTATCTGCCTACATATAGATACCGGCTTGATGGTGTGACCATTTTATGATCTTGGAGGTGCCCGGTGTTGACAAGCCCCTTCTTCTAGGACCGGATCAAGTAGTCAAAGGCGCTGAGTGCTGCGGTAGAACCGGCGCCCATGGAAACCACGATCTGCTTGTAGGGCACGGTAGTGGCGTCGCCGGCGGCATAGACGCCGGGGAGAGAGGTGGTTCCGCGCTCATCAATCACTATTTCGCCCATGGGATTCAATGCCACATCGGTTTTCTGTAGGAACTCTGTGTTGGGCACCAAGCCGATCTGCACAAAAACACCGGCAATCTCAAGAATTTGAGTTTCGCCAGTCGTGCGCTCGGTATAGGTGAGGCCGGTCACTTTCTTGCCGTCACCGAGCACTTCATTAGTCTGGGCATTCACGATTATTTCGATGTTATCTTTCTGTTTTGCCTTGCCCGCCAGGACGTCATCTGCACGCAACCGATCGGCAAATTCCAGTACGGTGACATGCTCGACAATACCGGCCAGGTCGATGGCGGCCTCGATACCGGAGTTGCCGCCGCCGATTACCGCAACACGCTTGCCTTTGAAGAAGGGGCCGTCGCAGTGAGGGCAGTAGGCAACGCCCCTGGTGCGATATTCCGCTTCACCAGGTACGCCCAGCGTTTTCCATCGGGCACCTGTGGCGAGTACTACCGAGCGGCTGGACAGGGTGGCGCCACTATTGAGTTCCACCTGCAGCATGTCCTTGCGCTGTAAGTGCGCGGCGCGCTGCTCTGTAATAATATCCACGCCATACTCTTTCACGTGTTGTTCCAGGTTGGCAGCGAGTTTGGGACCCTCTGTGTAAGGTACGGAAATCAAGTTTTCAATACCCACAGTGTCCATCACCTGGCCACCAAAGCGCTCCGCCACCAGTCCGGTACGAATGCCCTTGCGCGCGGCGTAAATGGCTGCTGCAGCGCCGGCCGGTCCTCCCCCTACGACCAGGAGGTCGTAGGGGACTTTTGCATTCAGCTTGGCAGCTTTACGCTCGGCGGCACCAGTATCTAGTTTGCCAATGATTTCCTCAATTGACATCCTGCCCTGGCCAAAATGGTCACCGTTTAAGTAAACGGCGGGTACTGCCATCACGTTACGTGCTTCTACCTCTTCCTGGAACAAGCTTCCATCGATCATCTCGTGGGATATATTCGGATTGAGCGTGGCTATCAGGTTCAGTGCCTGCACCACATCCGGACAATTCTGGCAGGACAGGGAGATATAGGTTTCAAAGTGGTATTTGCCCTCCAGGTTGCGCACCTGCTCCAGTAGCTCGGGATCGATTTTGGCGGGATGGCCGCCCGCCTGCAGCAGTGCCAGTACCAGCGAGGTGAATTCGTGGCCCAGGGGAATACCGGCAAAACTGACACGGGGCTTGGTGCCGACAGGTGCAATGGCCATGCTCGGGTTGTGCTTGGCCCGTTCTTGCTGCACGGCGATTTTCCCGCAGAGCGCAGAGATTTCTTCCACCAAAGCGTGCATTTCTTTGGATTTAACGCTGTTATCTGTGGATACGTGAATCGCTATCGGTTGAACAATATTTTGCAGGTAGGTGTTCAGTTGGTTTTTCAGGTTTGCATCTAACATCGGTGTTCCTTTACTTTCACAATCTCAATATTTCACCAGCCCGCCTTCTGGCGGGCTCGAGCAGTCAACGGGTTCAAATTTTTCCTACCAAATCCAGGGAGGGGATCAGGGTTTCTTCGCCCTCCTGCCATTTGGCGGGACAAACCTCGCCGGGATGTGCGGCAATGTACTGGGCAGCCTTGATCTTGCGCAGCAACTTTCCGGCATCGCGGCCAATACCACCGGCAGTAATCTCCACAATCTGGATACGGCCCTGAGGATCGGCGACAAAGGTGCCGCGATCAGCAATGCCTTCCTCTTCAATCGTCACACCAAAATTGCGGGTGATGGTGCCGGTGGGGTCGCCGATCATCGGGAACTGGATCTTGCGGATAGTTTCCGAGGTGTCATGCCAGGCCTTGTGAGTGAAGTGGGTATCGGTGGATGCAGAGTAAACTTCCACACCCAGCTTCTGAAAGGCTTCGTAGTTGTCCGCCAGGTCACCCAGCTCAGTGGGACAGACAAACGTAAAGTCGGCGGGATAAAAGAAAAACACGGCCCACTTGCCCAGCACGTTGGTGTTGCTGATATCAAGAAAGTCGCCGTTCTGGTAAGCCCTGGCGTTGAAAGGCTTTAATTCGGTTTCTATATAACGTGACATAGGGAACTACTCAAATCTTCAAGGTCTTGCCGCTAGTGGTTCAAGTATGAAATTTATGCTATCAATTAATTTTTACTGATAGAAATTATTAATATAAATAACTTTGATAGTTATTTCATATCAGTGGCTCTTCCTGATACCCATGTGCAAAAGGTGATCTGGCGCAGAGTGGTACCCGGATGTGTCCGTGGCCCCTAACCTCGGAAAGGCAGGGGAGGGGAAGGGGCGGGTTTGAGCCGGCGCGTTAAACAGGAGGGTGAAGTGTCGTATTGGAGAAACAGAGAAAACGTGCAGGTTGGTGACTGTTCTTAATGATGGCCTCAATGGCAGTGCCCGCTAGATAGCGGGCACTGCCAGTTCCAACCCAATGTGATCCGATTCAGCAATGCCTTAGATTTTGCCAATCAGGTCCAGGGAGGGCGCCAGGGTTTCTTCGCCCTCCTGCCATTTGGCGGGGCAAACCTCGCCGGGATGTGCGGCAATGTACTGGGCAGCCTTGATCTTGCGCAGCAACTCGCCGGTATCGCGGCCAATACCACCGGCAGTAATCTCCACAATCTGGATACGGCCCTGGGGATCGACAACGAAGGTGCCGCGGTCGGCAATACCTTCCTCTTCAATCATTACACCAAAATTGCGGGTGATGGTGCCGGTGGGGTCGCCGATCATCGGGAACTGGATCTTGCGGATAGTTTCCGAGGTGTCATGCCAGGCCTTGTGAGTGAAGTGAGTATCGGTGGATACAGAGTAAACTTCCACACCCAGCTTCTGAAAGGCTTCGTAGTTGTCCGCCAGGTCACCCAGCTCAGTGGGACAGACAAACGTAAAGTCGGCAGGGTAAAAGAAAAACACGGCCCACTTGCCCAGCAGGTCGGTGTTGCTGATATCAAGAAAATCGCCGCTCTGGTAGGCTTTGGCGCTGAATGGTTTCAATTCGGAATCGATGTATCGGGACATGAAAAGCTCCTTAGGATGTTTAAGATCTGATGCTGAATAAGCTTGATGGGTTGTATTCTATTTGCGCTTTCTTACTGATAAAAATAAACAATTTAAATGTGCTAAATAGGTTCCTGCTATCGGGTAGTTACCCCTGCCACAGTGCCAGTTTTGCCACCTGCCCCCTGTGGATAGGCACCACACTATCAGTACTCCAGCGGTATGGGGCATGATCCACCGGTTGCGTCCACAATGGTGTTTTTGTGTAAGGGAATGGTATGCGATTGATTCGGCTGTTAAAGCACGACCTGGCTCGGGAGGCCCGGGAGTGGGTGGCGGATGGTGTAATCAGCGAGGCCCAGGCGAGATTGATCTGTGCCCGCTATGCGGTGGACTACCACGGAGCGCCCCAGCGTGCACTCGGTTACAACCTGCTGGTAGGGCTCGGGTATTTATTTGTCGGACTGGCTGTGATCACCTTGCTGGGGGCCAATTGGGAAGAGATTCCTCGCGCCCTGCGCATGATAGGAGTGATTGCCATCACCATTGGGACCCAGGTTTTGGCTTTGCGGGTGTATCTCACCCGCGAACCCCGGGCGGGGGAGGGGCTCTTCCTGTTGGGGAATATCTTTTTTGGTGCGGCGATCATTCTGATCGCACAGATCTACCACCTGGGTGAGCATATGCCCGACGGGGTTTTCTGGTGGGCCCTGGGGTGCGTGCCGTTTGCCTTGATTACCCGCAGCCCCTGGCTTGCCATCCAGGCCAATGCACTGGCGCTTATCTGGTTTCTGCTGCAAGTCAACCTGGGCTTTTATCCGGTGCTTTTCCCACTCTTTTTGCTGGTTTCCCTGTATGTACTGATTTGGGGACGGACAAGCATCATCCTGTTGCTGATGACCATACTCAGCGGAGGCCTATGGCTTGAATATTCCCTGGCGGAATTATGGCGGTCGCAGGGACAGCGTTTTGGTTTGAACTTACTACCGGAAAATCTGGCAGTGGCGGTTGGCCTGTTTATCTTTCTGTATGTATTCGCGCACTGGCTGGCGCGGCGGCTGTCACCGACGGCCAGAGATTATGCCGCTGTGATCTCGGTGTGGTGCCTGCGTTTTGCCCTGATTGCTATGTTGATTTTCAGTTTCGAGCAGCCCTGGAAGCAACTGATTGAGGCGGACTGGCACCACCGCTACGCCATGTGGGTGGTGATTGCTGTAATAGGGGGCGCAACCCTGATGCTGGCGGTGCCGGCGAGGCGTCTGTTAGCCAGTGCAATCCAGCTTCTGACGTTGGCCGCAGTACTGTTTCTGGTGAGTCACAGTGACAGTGCTGCAATGGCTGTTTACCTGCAGGTGGCTACCAATTTTGCCCTGATCGGCAGCGGCATCTGGCTTATTTTACACGGCATTTACGCCGGTATTTCTCATTATTTTTTCCTGGGGGTAGTGTCTATTTTACTGGTTGCGCTGCTGCGGTATTTCGACCTGATGGGTGATTATGTGGGGGCAGCACTGATCTTTATCCTGTTTGCCGGCCTGCTGATCGGTGTCGCAAAGTACTGGAGGTATCGCCAAGGCAGGGAGGGCTCGCGATGAAACGCACAATCCCGATTGCTTTGGGGATGGCTATTGCCGCGCAGTGTTTAATACTCATCGGGTTGTATGTAGAGGCGCAGGTACCCCTGTGGCTTGGCGAGCCGATTCGGGTAAAGACCGTACCGGTGGACCCCCGCTCCCTGTTCCGCGGCAATTACGCCAGACTCAATTATGATTTCTCCACTATTGCTCAGTCGGCCTTTCAAGAAGATCAGCCACTGCGCCAGGGAGAGGTGGTGTATGTCTCCCTGAAAAAGCACCCGTCCGGTCTCTATGTATTTTCCTCGGCGAGTCTGGAAAGGCCGCAGAGGGGCATTTTTCTGCGGGGGCGTGTGGCGGGGAATCGCTGGAGCAATACCGGCGATTACCGCATCAAGTACGGTATTGAAGCCTACTTTGCTCCCAGGGAAAAAGCGCTGCAGCTTGAAGACGCGTTGCGGGATGGTGGAGTGGCAGAACTGATGGTGATGTCCAGTGGCAGGGCTGGTCTCAGGAAACTGGCTGGCGATGATTAACACTTGCGGGACCCGTTGAAATGACAGTACCTCAAATGACCAGGACAGGCGTCTTTCCTTTGCTGCTGGCCATACAGGCCGTCTGTCTGCTGGCTGCTGTGGTGGGGGGCTCCTTTTCCGGTGTTGAGCTGAATTTGCTGGGTGGTGCTCTCTGGGGCGCGCTTTTTTTTGCGTTGATTGGTGCACCGGCCAGTTTTGTCTCCGTGGTCTGGCTGACCCGCTCCAATACTGCTGTGGGCCGGACTCTGCGCCGGCATTGTACTCAGCTAAAACCGGTGTTCGCGGGACTCTCCATCGGCCAGATTGCAGTGATTGCCGTTGTCACGGGTATTTGTGAGGAACTGCTGTTTCGCGGTTTTTTGCAGGTTTGGTGGTCCCAGTTGAGTTCGCCATTGGTCGGGCTGTTGGGTGCCTCGCTGGTATTCGCGTTATTGCACTGGGCATCGCGGGTTTATGTTCTGCTGACCTTTGTGTTCGGGTTGATTTTGGGTCTTGCGTACCAGGCAAGTGGCAGCTTGTTGGGTGTTATTACCTGGCATGCCATGTACGATTTTCTCGTGTTGGTGACACTCGTTTATAACCCGCACTTGCTCGGTGTGGATGCAGCCGGTATCCACTGACCCGCTCCGCCTGAAGAATACCAAACTAGAGGAGTGTGCTGACGAGCAATCCTGTTAAAAGTGCGGTAACCGCAAATGCCATCAGGGCCAGCAGGCCGTCGTGGGACACCAGAGCCAGACCGAATATCGTAAGGGCGAACCCCGCGGTAGTCGCGGAAAAAGGCACTGGTTCCATCAAGGGTATGGCCAGTGCGATTAGGGAGCAAATCGCTGCGATGGCATAGGTTCCCCCCCGCCTGACCAAAAAGTCCAGGCGCGGTTGCATCCAGCGGTCGGCGAACTCTGCTGGTTTTTTCATGCCATTGAGGGCCTTGTTGAGCTTGCTTTTGGAGATGGAACGCCGCAGCAGCCACTGGGGCAGCCACACATGCCGGCGCCCCAGCAGCAGTTGAATGGCGACCAGTAACAGCAGAGCTGCCATGGCACTGGAGACACCGGGTACACCGCTGAGCGGTGAGAACAAAATCAGTCCCACCAGTAACAGGAAGGGGGCAAAAGACCTGAGCCCGATGGCTTCAATTACCAATTGCAGGGAGATGCGTTTCGAATGCCGGCTGCTGGTTTCTATTTGATCCAGCAGCTGGCTCAATCCTGTGATTTCATCCGCCATAGCGATGGTTTGGCTCTGGTGGTTGCTCCACTGCCCAAGCGCTTGCCGAGGCCAGGGCAAAGCATCCCAGGAATTTGCTCATCCCATGCCAGCCGTTTGCTGAATAGCCGCCACCCAGCCTGGGGTTACTGATAGTCTGAACTCCATGAGCGGGGATCGCCAGTTTTCTACTAACCGAACAACTTGGGCAAAGCTTCCGCCTCTTCAGTCTCTCCATTATGACCGGCCCTGCGGTCCATCAATCGCTCTACAAGCCCCTGGATTTTCCCCATGGGCAATGGCCTGGGTGGCTGTTGATAGAGAGCGGCACCCAGCAGTTCTTGCAATTCATCAAGCTCTTCAAAGCCGAGCTGGCGGGCGGCATCGGCCAGGGTAGTGCTCTCAACCTGAGGCCAGCGGGTGTGCAGCCAGTTGAGGATGGCTTGCTGGATGTGTCTGGGGTTTCCACTGTCGACAGCCCGCTTCACTGCACTGCTGCCATAGCTTTTGTGCGGCCGCGGGTTTTTAGGCACAGCCTGCCCTTTTGCGCGGATGTGCTGGCGGCGCAGGTGGTAAAAATAGAGTAGCCATAACAGGTTCGAGGCAAGTGCGGCTATCGCCAGGTTGCGCCAGAAGTGGTCCTGCACTTCGAGGCTGGGAGTACCTGGCACCAGTGTTTGCAGGGTTCCGGCCTCCTGGCTGGGAGTAGCGGGTGCAGCGCTGCCGCTAACGTTAAAACGGAAGGCGGGCAGTTGCGTAGCCCTTTGCCGATGGTTCTTGGTATCCCACCAGGTGAGGGTTATGGCCGGCAGTTGATAGCTTCCTGGCCGGGTGGCGACAATGGCTGTGGTCTCTATACGACTGCCGGTCACCCCGTCGGGACCGGTCTGGTCTTCCTGCTGGGGTTGATCCGGATAGGTCTTCAGTCCTTCCACATCCAGTTTGGGCAGTGGTGGCAGTTGCGCAGCGCGCAGACCTTCACCACGCACCGTAAGGATACGGGTAATGGGTTCCCCAACTGCGAATGTATCGGTGTCCTGGCTCCAGCTCTGTACTATACCCAGGCTCGTAGCAGGCAGCCAGTGGGCACCGCTATAGCGATCGGGTTTGGGCAGCACTTCCACGGTTTTTGCCAGGGAGCGGAGGCGCAAGCGTTGACTGTTGCGGTTGAAAAGGGAAAAGGGGTCCCTGCGCCCGGCCACTGCAGCATAGGCCAACGCTGGAATGGTGAGTTGTCCCGAGCTGTCTGCAAAGACCGCATAGGTCAATTCGTACACTGCGTAACTGGTGCCGTTCAGTTTTCGCTCGTAGCGTTGCTCATTCACTTTCTCGACGTGGGCTCCGGTGACCTGCAAGGGCTGAGTGGCAATATCGTGCAGGCCGATTGTGGTATACAGGCGCACATCCACCAATAATTGCTCCTGAACGTAGACTTTGCTTTTATCCAGTTCTACTTCCAGAAAGACTTTGCGCTCGCCATCCTCTGGGCGGCTTTGCGGTTCGCTCACGGCAATGGGGATCGCGTTGGAGACCTGGTCCTTGTAGTGGAGGGATGGAATCATTAATTCACCCTCGCGCTTGGGAGCGAGCGAGAGCGTCCATTCCACAAAGCTTTCCGCTCGACCATTGATCACGCGGTATTGGTTCGACTGTTGCCGTGAAAGAATATCAAAATCTATTTCCAGCAGTTCAAAATCGGGCTGTCCGCCACTTTCGTCACCGGAGTATCTGAGGCGCAGGTTGAAGGTCTCGTCAATAGCGATTTTATCTCTATCAACGCTGGCATTCAGTTCGCTTGCACGGGTGATGGTCGCCAAACCGAGCAGCACAAAAATGAAACACAATCCATAGAGCCCCACCCCCAATCGAATTCCTGGGCCGCGGGTCAACTGTTTTTTATTTGACCGCCTCATAGAATTGTCTGATGCCAGTGCCGTCATAAAATCGTATCACTTCTTTCCCTACCATCTTTGAGTGGCGCCATTTTCCGGGGGCTCCCACTCGCCGCTGCGATAAGCGCGACGCCTTTGCAGACTTTCATATTTGAATTTTTCGCGCATCAGGCCCGCGGGGTCGTCGGGGATCTGCCGTAGCCACTGGTCCAATGCCTGTTGAGTTTCCGGGTCCAGGTCAGATTCCCGGATACCTGTTTCAGCGGGTTCCTGGCCCCCATCCTGATTCTGTTCTTCCCCAATCTGTTGGGCTTTTGGAGATGGCTGTTCTTTTTCCTGTGGCTCGGCACTGGAGGTTTCCTGCGAGGAAGATTGTTCCCGCTTTTGTTCCTGACCGGGCTCCTGCCCGGAGGAGCGCTCTTCACGGTCAGCGGATTGCCGGTTGTCGCCCTGCTGCAGTTGCTGGCCCTGTTGTTGGCCGGCCGATTGCTGCTGTTCTTGTTGTTGTCCCTGTTGTTCTTTTGATTCCTGCTGCTGTGGGGGTTTTTGCAGCTCCTGCAATTGTTTGGCAATGCGCCGATTGTGTTCAGCGTCGGTGAATTGTGGGGCTTGTTGCAGGGCGCGGTCGTAGGCTTCAATGGCCCTGTTGTAATCCCCTTGCTGAACCAGGCTATTGCCCAGGTTGTAGAGACCTTGAGGATCATTGCTGAGGGCAAAATCCTCCTGGGCTGCGGCATAGTCACCGGCGCGATAGTTGGCAGTGCCCCGCCACTGGGGATTCCTGAATGTCTCTGCCGCTTCCGCAGGCTCACCCTTGGCAAGCAGTTGCTGACCCCGTTGGTCCTTGCGCTGCCAGAGATCTTTCCAATCGAAAGCCCGGCTCTCATTGGGCAGACCCACAAGCAGGACCAGGGGCAGGGTGCAGGCCAGTGCGCCGCGGCGGAATAGAAGGGCGGCAAGGGGCAGGATCAGCAGAATCAGCAAAGGGCCTTCATCGCGCCACTGATCGAACTCTCTCTCGATTAGTTGCGCCTGCTGTGGGCGCCCGGATTGTGGTAACAAATGATCGATATCGCTGTCGCTTACGGCAATCCTTGCATAGCGGCCGCCACTGCTTCTGGCGAGGTTACGCAGTGCACGGGGATTGAAATTGGATATCACAATCGCCCCTTCCCTGTCTGTGACAAAGCCACCGCTGGTACTCCGGGGTATTGGGCTCCCCTCGCCACTGCCCACGGCGAGAATATTGAGCGCTACACTGGCATCGGCAAGCGACTTGGCTACGGTATCCAGGGCCATTGGGTCAATACCGTCTGTTACCGCGAGGAGCTGACCGCGGCCGGCAGCCCCGTCTTTAAGAAGGCGAATGCCGGTTTCCACGCCCATTTCAATATTGCTGCCGGGTACCGGCATCACAGAGGGGGAGAGTGCGGGAACCAGGTTGGCAATGGTGGCAGTATCCTCGGTGAGCGGTGTCACTACGTGGGCCTCGCCGGCATAGGCCACCAGAGCCGTCAATCCGTCCTTGCGTTCTCGCAGAATATCCAGGACTTTCAGCCGCGCGCGCGTGAGACGGTTGGGGGAGAGATCTGTCGCCATCATGGAGGGGGACAGGTCCAGCAAAATTACCAGGGCGTCCTGATTGCTGTATATCGGTGTGGGCAGTTTCCGCCAGGTAGGGCCGGCCAGGGCGAGAATCATCGCGGCCATCAGGGCAAAAACCAGTGCAAACAGCCAGGGGCGTTTGGCCCCTCCGCGCAACAATAGGTGCGGTAACAGGTCTGCATCAATCACTTTTTGCAGTTGTGCACTGTTGAGAACGGTCTTCCAGAGCCCCCAGCAAAGCAGTGCGGCCGGTATCAGCAGCCACAGCCAGTAGGGGCGCAGAAAGTGAAAGGACTGTAGTAGATCTGGCATATTCATTGTGCCCGGCCTCCGCGGACAGCCGTGTGGTTAAGACGGCCTCCCGCGTGGCTCAAAGAGGCAGCAAGTGGCGTCAGGGCCCAGATACCCGACAGTAACAGGGCGGCGCCCAGTGGCCAGAAAAAGAGAGATTTCAGCGGTCGATAACTTTCCGCTTCCTGTTCTACCGGCTCAAGGGCATCCAGTTCGGCGTAAATCTCCGCCAGTTCCCGGGGGTTGTGGGCGCGGAAGTAGCGCCCGCCGGTTTCTTCCGCGATGGCTTGCAGTGTCTTGCTGTCCAGATCCCTGGAGGGATTGATCCTGCGGCTGCCAAAGCGACTGCCCAAAAGCCCTTGCTGCACCATCTCATCAGCGCCCACACCGATGGTATAGACAGTAATTCCGGCCTGTTGTGCCAGTTGTGCCGCTTTGAGTGGAGAGACCTCCCCAGCGGTATTGGCACCATCGGTCAGCAGGATAAGAACCCGCTGTTCGGCGGGGCGCTGGGTGAGCCGCTTCACGGACAGGCCAATGGCGTCGCCGATAGCGGTGCCCTGACCGGCAAACCCAATCTGTGCCTCGCGCAATAATGTACCGACGGTTTCCCGGTCATAGGTGAGCGGTGCCTGAAGATAAGCGCGGGTGCCGAACAGTACCAGCCCCAGCCGATCGCCTTTGCGGCGCTCGACAAAATCCCCGACGACCTGCTTGACGGCGTCGATACGCATGGCTGGGCGGCCCCCAATCAGCATATCTGGAGTTTCCATACTGCCGGAAATGTCTACGGCCACCAGCAGGTCACGGGCGCTGCCAGCCTGGGTAATGGGCTCGCCGTACCAGCGCGGGCGGGCAGCGGCGCAGATCAGCAACAGCCAGAGGAGGCTGAGTAGCAGCAGGTTGAACAGATTACTTTGACCGCCGCTGTCGCGGTGTGACAAGGCCGCATAAAAAGGGACTTTGAGTGCGCTGTTTAAGGGTTTGGCGCGGGGCAACAACCAGCGCAGCAAAAGTGGCAGCGGGGTGAGAAAAAAAACCCAGAGCCAGGCAAACTCAAACACGGCTGGTCTCCCGGTTTGGCTCGGCAGAAGGCATTCCTTGCGCAGGGTGGCCGTGTTGTTCCACCCAGCCAATAGCGTATTCTCGCAACACGTTGTTTTTTTCCGGGTCGTCAGTATCGCGATACAACTGTTCTAGCAGAACCTGCCTTGCATCGGAAGGGCATGGCAATGGGGCGGTATTTTGCAGAAATGTCAACCACTGAGGGCCGGTGAGATTGGCGCACTGCATACGGCCAAAGCCGGTCACGGCGACCCGCTTTAGAATTTCGTTCATCTCGGCACTGGCTGTGGACTGGCTGGTGTCGACCGCTCTCAAAAGGGCCACAGCTTCGATCCGATAGCGATTGCGGCGGGCTTTTATGCGTCGGCGCACGATTCCCAAGGCAACGCCCACCAGACAAGCCGAGATCAGTGCCGCGAGCAGCCACCATCCTGGTGCAGGCGGCCACCAACTGACGGAAGCAGGCTCTCGTATGTCGTGTAGTTGCGCCAGCAGTTCCCGGGCTTGCGGGGAAGGCGCTGGTGTTTGTTGCCGTTTGGTCCCTCTCAGCATAACGGCTCCCAGGCGGTTACAGACTTGCCGACGACCGTGCTTTTGAGCGTCTGGCGACAACCGTTGGCAGATATTGAAACGCCCACCTTATCACTCACGGTTGCCCCCTTTTTCTGTTTCTGTAGCAGTTGTTTTTCTGGTGTGACCCATAGAAGGACATCAGCTCCGGCACCAGGGGTTTGGTGTTGTCAAAGTCCAGTAACGGCAGCCGGTGGCGGCGGCAGAGCTGCTCCACTTCGATACGAAGGCGAGCCTGTTCCTTTGCGAAAGCGTCCCGCTGGGAGCGGTTAACGGCATTCAGAAAAGTGCGCTGGAGGCCGTCTGTGATCGTCATCGAGTGTGCCGGAAGTTTTTGCTCCAGAGGATCGGTTACCCGAATTACCTGCAGGTCCGCTTGTCGGGATAGCAGGTATAGGGGTTGCGAACAGGGTTCATTGAGGTCGTGACAGTCGCTGATCAGAAAAAGGGCACTGCCGGGGCGGGCGATGCGGCGGGCCTCTTCCAACAGGGTCTTCAGGGAATGACTGCCATTTTCCGCTACCGGACTGCTGAGTTCGCCCGCCCTGGCCACCATACTGTGAATCATTGCCAGTACGGCGTGGTGACTGCGCCGCGGACGAACAGTATCAATCTCCCGGTCTGAAAAAAGCAGGGCGCCAATACGATCGCTGTGCAGCAGTCCGGCCCAGCCGAGTGCTGCGGCAATGCCGCTGGCGGCTACAGATTTAAAAGCGCGATGGCTGCCAAAGAACATCGGTGAGCGCAGATCCAGCAGGATAACCACCGGCCTTTCCCGCTCCTCCTGGTAGAGTTTGGTATGGGTTTTGCCAGTACGTGCTGTAACGCGCCAATCAATAGAGCGGACATCGTCACCGGCCTGATAGCCCCTGACCTCCTCAAAGTTCATGCCGCGGCCGCGGTAGCGGGTGAGCAGATTGCCGGCCTGGTCGCTGCGCGCCAGGCGCGGTTGAAACAATTGCAGCTGGCGCGCTGCATAGCGCAATTGTACCAGCGGGCCCACTTGTGGATAGGCGCCGCGCAATTCCGAATCTAACTGGGGGGCTGCAGCTTGCATCAAATGGCTGGAACCTGCTGCAGCAGTCGCTCTATTACCTGGCCGGTGTTAATGCCGGCGGCTTCGGCTTCAAAACTGAGCAACAGGCGATGGCGTAAAATATCGGGAGCCACATCCATTACGTCGTCTGGGGTCACATAATCACGGCCGGCAAGCCAGGCTCGAGCGCGGGCACAGCGATCCAGGGCAATGGTTGCCCTGGGACTGGCGCCAAAATCTAACCAGGACGCCAACTCACGGTCATACTTCATTGGCTCACGCGTGGCGATGACAAGTTGCACAGTGTAGGTTTCCACTGCCTCAATCATCTGCATGTCCAAAATTTGCTTGCGGGCCTGAAAGATGGTCTCCTGATTGATCACGTCGTCAGGGCGATTTTCGCCAAGGCTAGCCTCGGATCTGGCCAGACGCAGAATTTTTGCTTCCGCCTCTGCATCCGGGTAGGCAAGATTCACCTGCATTAAGAATCGGTCTAACTGAGCCTCTGGTAGAGGATAGGTGCCCTCCTGCTCAATAGGGTTTTGAGTGGCCATCACCAAGAATAACTGTGGTAGCGGATAGGTTTTCCGCCCTACACTGATTTGTCGCTCTGCCATGGCCTCCAACAGTGCGGACTGCACTTTGGCGGGAGCGCGATTGATCTCATCGGCCAGGATCAGGTTGTGAAAGACCGGTCCTGGCTGGAAGTGGAACTCACCGGTTTCCGGCCGGTAAATATCAGTACCAGTAATATCTGCCGGCAACAGGTCCGGTGTAAATTGAACGCGATGGAAGTCTCCCTCAACAGCTTCGCCCAATGTTTTAATCGCCTTGGTTTTGGCCAGGCCCGGAGCGCCCTCCACCAACAGGTGGCCGTCTGCAAGCAGGGCGATCAATATGCGGTTGACCAGCGTTTTCTGACCGATAATCTGCTCTTCCAACCAGTCGCCCAGGGCGACAATGCGATCTCTGATATTCCGGTTTGCTTCCATAGCATCTCTTCTTTTGCGAATGTGCCCGCCGAGTCGAATTGGCTGGCTATCTGCGATCTTTTATATATAGTCGCCCCTATTGGGGTTGGCTCCGTTGATTTTAACGGCACCAGAAGAAGAGGCAAGTACGTAACAACGGATCATCGGCAAGGCGACAAAATTTTGAGGTTGTTCTGTCAGACCTCAAAGGGTAACTGAAAGTGAACTTGTAGGACTCACTCCGGCTGCAGTCCGGGGATGAGATGACCGTCTTTTCGGATCTACAGTTATTGGATCGGGTGAGACAAAAATGCGATTGGGAGGTTCCCCGTGAATATGGCGACGGTGATTACCAATAGCCGTGAAGAGTTGGTAGCACAAATTTGTGAGCTGATTCGCGATAAGCTGGCGAGTGAGGCCGAGCCAGTGGTGGCCTTTGCACAGCAGTTTCTTCACCAGTATCCGTTGGAAGACCTGGCGGGCCGACGACTTGTGGATGTCTACGGCTGCATCTACTCCTGGTGGAACTTTATTCAGCAGCGCCCCAGCGACCTTCCCAAGGTGTGGATCTTCAATCCGCGTCTGGAGGATGATGGCTGGGAATGTACCCATACGGTGATCGGGCTGTTGCAGCGGGATATGCCATTTCTGGTGGATTCCGTGCGAATGGAGGTCAATCGGAGAAATACCGTCATCCATTCCATCAAAAGTACGGTATTGCATCTTGAACGCAATAGCAGTGGTAAGTTGAAACATCTGCTTCCCGCCCCCGGAATGTCGCCGGATTTGTCCTACGAGCATCTCTCGACACGCAAGAGCAAACCTGGCAAAGGAGGGGGAAAGCGGGTCGAAGCCCTGATTTATATCGAGGTGGACCGCGACACCTCGGCGGAGTTCACCTCTGGATTGACCGCTACCTTGAAAGAGATTCTGGGCGAGGTGGAATTGGTGGTAGATGATTACGCGCCTCTGCTCGAAACCTGCAGCCAGATGGAGGGCCAGTTACAGACCGGGCTTTCGGAAGACGACACCAATCTGCTGGAGGCATGCGCTTTCCTGCAGTGGATGCGCGATGGCAACTTTACTTTCCTGGGCTATCGGGAATACGAGTTCAGCCAGGTGGACGACAAGAAGATTCTGAGCGAGATGGAAGACCGGCGCCTGGGGATTTTCAAGAAGTTGCAGGAGACGGCTGCTCCCATGCCGGAGACCGCTTTCAGCGAGGGCAAGCAGCGCTTTTATCAGGGCCCCAATTATCTGACGTTCGCCAAATCCTCGGTGAAATCCCGTGTGCACCGCAGTGCCTATTCGGATTACGTGATGATCAAGCGCTATAGTGCGGAAGGCGAGGTCATCGGCGAGTCGGCGTTTATGGGGCTTTATACCTCCCCGGTGTATACAGAGAGCCCCGCCAAGATCCCGATTATCCGGCGCAAGATGGCGTCTATCATCGAGTACAGCGGTCTGACAGGCCACGGCCACGATGGCAAGGCGCTGCGCCGTATCCTCGACACCCTGCCCCGCGACGAGCTGTTTCAGGGCAGCACACAGGAATTGTTCGACGTGGTGATGGGGGTGCTGAGCCTGAATGAACGCGCGCAGATCCGTCTGTTTATGCGCCGCGACCCGTTTGGCAAGTTTGTCACAGCGACGGTGTATGTGCCGCGGGAACAATTCAGCAGTAGCGTGCGTGAGCTGATTTGTTCCCATATAAGCCGAGCCATAAAGGCCAGGGATTCGGATTTCACCACCTTCTTCTCCGAATCCATTCTCGCGCGGGTGCATTTTGTCTTCCGCGTTTCACCTGAAGAACCTGTGGATATAGATGTAGCGCTGTTGGAGGCGCAGATTGTGGATATAACCCGCTCCTGGGAAGATGTATTTCAAAGATCGCTCATTGAAAGCAGTGGGGAGGAGGAAGGCAACCGGCTCTTTCGCATCTACGGGCGCGCTTTCCCGGCGGGCTATCGTGAAGATTTTGAACCGCGTATCGCGGTACAGGATGTCACCGCCATCCAGGGGTTGGATGAGCACAACCGCGTCGCCATGAGTTTCTACCAGCCTGCCGGTGCAGCCCAGGGCAGCCTCCGTTTCAAAGTCTTTAACTGGGGCAGTGGCCTGACCCTATCAGATATTATCCCGGTACTGGAGAACTTGGGTCTGCGGGTAATCGGTGAGTTCCCCTATACGATCCGCCCCTGTGGCGGCACCGATGTGTGGATGCACGAGTTTTACCTCGAGTTTGGCCTGGCCACCAAAATCGATGCCCAGGCTTCCCGCAACCTGTTCCAGGATGCCTTCTCGGCTATCTGGAGTCAGACCGCCGAGAGCGACGCCTTTAACCGCCTGGTATTGGCCGCCCGCTTGAACTGGCGTGAAGTATCCATGTTGCGCGCCTATGCCCGCTACCTGAAACAAACAACATTCAGTGCCAGCCAGGACTATATCGCAGCAACGCTGGCCAGTCATGTGGAGATTACCCGCAACCTGGTGGCGCTTTTCCGCGCGCTGTTTGATCCGCGCCTGAGTTCCGGCAAGCAGGAGCAGACCCGGGTTGAACGGTTGATTATTAAAATTCACGATGGATTGGATGGGGTCGAAAATCTCAATGAGGACCTGGTGCTGCGTCGCTACCTGGAATTGCTGCTGGCAACCCTGCGCACCAACTTTTTTCAGAGTGATGCCGAGGGGCGCTCCAGAGATTACATCTCAATCAAGTTCAGTCCGCGGGATATTCCAGGTATTCCCGAGCCACGCCCCGAGTTTGAGATTTTTGTCTACTCACCGCGTGTAGAAGGAGTGCACCTGCGCGGCAGTAAGGTGGCCCGGGGTGGCTTGCGCTGGTCGGACCGCCTGGAGGATTTCCGCACCGAGGTATTGGGGCTGGTGAAGGCCCAGGCGGTAAAAAATGCGGTCATCGTTCCCAGCGGTGCAAAAGGGGGGTTTGTGATACGTCGCCCGCCGGCGGGTGGCAGCGGCGAGGCTGTGCTGGAAGCGGGAATTGCCTGCTATAAAACCTTTATCCGCGGCCTGCTGGATATCACCGATAACCTGAGGGATGGTGAGATCGTCCCGCCACCATTGGTCGTGCGCCGGGATGAGGACGACCCCTACCTGGTGGTGGCGGCGGACAAGGGGACCGCTTCCTTCTCCGATATCGCCAATGGCATTGCCAAAGACTATGGTTTCTGGTTGGGCGATGCCTTTGCCTCCGGCGGCAGTCAGGGGTATGACCATAAGAAAATGGGGATTACCGCCCGTGGTGCCTGGGTATCTGTACAGAGACACTTCCGCGAAATGGGGGTGGATGTGCAGAAAGAGGATTTCTCCGTCATTGGTATCGGTGATATGGGTGGCGATGTTTTTGGGAATGGCATGCTGTTATCCGAACATATTCGTCTGAAAGCCGCCTTTAACCATATGCACATCTTTATTGATCCCGATCCGGATGCGTCCAGCAGTTTTGCGGAACGCAAGCGCCTGTTTGACCTGCCCCGCTCCAGTTGGAGAGATTACAACCGCGAGCTGATCTCCGAAGGCGGTGGCGTTTTCGAGCGCCGTGTCAAGGCGATCAGGATCTCCCCGCAGATGAAAAGCACCTTTGATATCCAAGAAGACCAACTCACGCCCAATGCGTTGATCAGTGCACTGCTGCGAGCGCCGGTGGATTTGATCTGGAATGGCGGCATTGGTACCTACGTCAAGGCCGCTACAGAATCCGATGGCGAAGTGGGGGACAAGTCCAATGACCATTTGCGTATTAATGGGCGTGAGCTGCGCGCGAGGGTCTTCGGTGAAGGGGGCAACCTGGGCATGACCCAGCGCGGTCGCATTGAATACGCTCTGAATGGCGGCCGCTGTAATACCGATTTTATCGACAACGCCGCCGGTGTGGATTGTTCCGACCACGAGGTGAATATCAAGATCCTTCTCGATCGGGTGGTGGCAAGCGGGGATCTCACCGACAAGCAGCGCAATCAGTTGTTGGATGGAATGACCCACTCCGTGAGCGATCTCGTACTGCGTAATAACTACGATCAGACCCGCGCATTAAGCATTGCTGAGTATCAGGTTTCCAACCGTCTGGATGAATACCGGCGCACCATTAATGGGCTGGAGGATGACGGCCGCCTCAATCGGGCACTGGAGTTTATCCCTGACAACGAACAGATTTCCGAGCGGCTGCACAAAGGGCAGTGCCTCACCCGTCCGGAATTGTCGGTTTTGATTTCCTATGTGAAAGTGCAGCTCAAAGAAGCGCTGCAAGGTTCAGAGATTACCGATAACCCCCAAGTGCGTCGGGCTGCCGAATCCGCCTTTCCCGCGGAGCTCGTGGCGCGATACCAGGACCAGATATACAGCCACCCGCTGTTGCGTCAGATTGTGGCCACCCAGGTGGCCAATGAAATGGTCAACAGTATGGGGATCACATTCTATAATCGCATCAGCACCGCCACCGGGGGGAATATCGATGATGTCGCAGCGGCCTATGTGAGTGCCCGCGATGTCTACAGCATGCGAGAGTTCCAGGAGCAGGTGGTTCAGCTCGACTACAAGGTACCGGCGGAACTGCAAACCGAGCTGCTGAATTCCATGATTGGCCGGGTGCGCCGTGCCACCCGCTGGTTTCTGCGCAATCGTCGCAGTGATTTAGAGCCGGCGCACAATTGTGCGTTGTTCCAGGAGCCGGTACAGCGCGTCATCCAGGCCCTGCCTAAAATCCTGAGCGGAGATCCACTCAGTGAGTGGGAGCAGCGTTACCAGAAGCTTTTGGAAGCGGGGGTGCCAGAGCCTCTGGCACTTCTGTCAGCCTCCCCAACTTATCTCTATTCGGCGCTTGGTATCTCCGCGTCGGCGCGGGTCAGTGGGAAGTCGGTGGAAGAGGTTGCCATCGTGTATTTTCGGCTTTCCGACGCGTTGAATCTGCACTGGTTCGGCAATCTGATTGTCGATCTGCCGGTCGACAGTTTCTGGCAGGCACAGGCCCGGGAAACCAGCATGGATGATCTGGACAACCAGCTCTCGACCCTTGCGGTCAACATTCTGCGCCTTGCCAGCGGGGAGAAATTGGATGTCGACACTGCGATGAAGCGATGGAGCGCTATTATGGGGCCTGCTATTGCGCGTTGGCACACGATGATTGCCGAGTTAAAAGCAGCCTCTATGGGTGATTTTGCGATGTTTACGGTGGCTCTGCGTGAGTTGATGTACCTGGCACAGGCTACCGCAGACTGCGAATCCCTGGAAGAATAACAAACTCATAAGTTCCAGCCATTGTTTGATTGCCGGATTGGTATGGATAAGAAGGACCCCTGTGGTTGGTCCCGACCAGGTATTTGTGAAACCCGAATGCTTCGTTTGCCCTTCCCGTGGCAGAGAGGTAGTCACCCCCCATTAAGGTAAGGTATGTATTCAACACTGCGTAAGGCATTGTTCGCGCTCGATCCCGAGCGCGCCCACCATTTCTCACTGGATGCAATCGGGGCCGCCGAGCGCCTCGGTCTGATGTCGCTGTTCACAAAACCCATAGCGCATGATCCTGTCGAATTGATGGGTCTGACGTTACCCAACCCCGTGGGCCTGGCTGCAGGGCTGGACAAGAATGCGCAGGCATTCAACGGATTGGGGGCACTGGGTTTTGGTTTTATCGAAGTGGGGACTGTGACACCGCGCCCGCAGCCAGGCAATCCGCAACCGCGCCTGTTCCGTGTGGAAGAGGCTGGTGCTCTGATCAATCGTATGGGCTTTAATAACCTCGGTGTCGATTACCTTGTACAGCGGGTGCGACATCGCCGCTACAAAGGGGTACTGGGCATCAATGTGGGCAAGAACTTCGATACGCCGGTTGAGAAAGCGGCGGAGGACTACTGCCTGTGCATGGAAAAAGTATATCCTTTTGCAGATTACATTACTGCCAACGTGTCCTCTCCCAATACCCGTGGGCTGCGGGATCTGCAGTTTGGCAAAAGCCTGAAACATCTGCTGGAGCGAATCAAGGACAAGCAGCTGCAGATGGCACAGAAGAGTGACCGCTATGTGCCCGTGGCAGTGAAGATTGCCCCGGATCTGGATGGGGAGGCTATCACCCAGATTGCCGAAGTGTTGTGTGAGTACAGTATCGATGGCGTGATTGCGACCAATACCACCATCGATAAGTCCTCGGTGGCCAGTCTGCCCTATGGAAACGAGGAAGGCGGTCTCAGCGGCAAGCCGCTACGACAGCGCTCGACCCAGGTCATTGCGCAATTGGCCAAGGTGTTGCACAAGCAGATCCCCATTATCGGTGTGGGCGGTATTTTTGACGGAACCTGTGCGGTGGAAAAGATTCGTGCCGGTGCCACTGCCGTGCAGATCTATACCGGGTTTATTTATCGGGGACCGGCACTCATTCGCACTGCGGCGCAGGCCCTTGCCCTGGAACGCCGTCGCTCGGTCGGGCATCACTCCCAATAGGCTTGGTAGAGCGCAGACAACCGCTCATTTCGGCACTCTGGCTCCCCGGCCCCGGGCAGGGCCTGAGAGGAAAGCTGCGCCGCCATTTGGGTCTATCTACATTTGGGTCTATCTAAATGGTGCTCCAGCCGTCCGGGTACTGGATGTCGGTGGAAATAGCGCTATAAATCTCCAATTTTTGCGCCTTGGTGGTTCTGTCAAAGCCATTCCAGTAGTCTTCCCGCCCTTCACGCCAGCCGTTGACCCATTCCTGGTGGGCATTGCTTTCCACAAAGGGGCAGCTGTCAATGGACTTGTTGTTCAGAGCAGCTAAATACCCCCGGTAGAATGCCCTGTCGGTGTGATTGCGTTTTTGGCGTTTCATTGTATCAGGCACCTCTGTTTGTAGATGTACCGGCGGCAGCACGGTATGATGCATACGCTTTACAGTTATATTGCACTGCCTGTTTAAGCTTATTGAATCTCTCCTGCAGGTGACCGCGCTTTCCTTTCCGCCTCCTATTGCAAGAATACTGTCGGGTTTGCCCAATCGGAAAACTCCGGGCAGGCATATACAGCGCTACTGGTGGGGCGGAAAAATCCAACTTGACTTGCTAGACATGGGGCGAATAAGTGCGTTTTGCCCGGATCGAAACGGCACAGTGCGGAACAATTCGATGGCTGTGCAGTGACCCTCTGGGTGTGTCCGGTATCGAAAGTGGCCATGTGTGGGAGGAATCGGGGGGTATCGAAGCCTCTCGTGGGTCCTTGGCCTCTGAGGGCGGCCTGTCCATTATTGCGACACCAGACAGAAAAGACTGTGGAGAGGCTAACAAGCTTCGACAGGCATGAAATATTCCCCCAAAGGGGCAAATTGGGTAAATATGTTCACAGATTTACAGTGCGAAGTAGTAAAGTTTACTGCCACCTGCCCCAGAGGGCTTGAAGGTCTGCTCGCCCGGGAGCTGCAAGCCCTCGGTGCGATTGGGCTACAGGAGCAGCCCGCGGCCGTGCACTTTTGCGGTTCTGTAGCGTTGGCCTACCGCTGTTGTCTCTGGAGCCGCCTTGCCAACCGTATCCTCATGCGCTTGGATCAGGTGCGTATTGGCAGTGCGGAAGACCTGTACCGGGCAGTTGCCACCCTGCCCTGGGAACAGCACCTCCAGCCATCCGGCAATCTCTGGCTGCATTTCTCCGGCACCAACCGCGAGATTCGCAACAGCCAGTTCGGTGCGCAAAAAACAAAGGATGCAATCGTCGATCGCCTGCGCCGGCAAACCGGTGAGAGACCGAACATCGTCAAACACCATCCCGATTTGACCGTGGCATTGCGACTACAGCGGGATAAGCTGGATATTGCGATTGATCTCAGCGGTGACAGCCTGCACAAGCGCGGCTATCGCACCCAAATTGGCGCCGCGCCATTAAAAGAGAATCTCGCCGCCGCACTCTTGCTGCGCGCGCGGTGGCCACAGATTGCTGCAGAGGGTGGTGCACTGCTGGATCCTATGTGTGGCTCGGGCACCATTTTGATTGAAGCGGCCCTGATGGCGGCAGATATCGCCCCGGGCTTGTTGCGTGAACGTTTTGGCTTTGAGAACTGGCTCAATCACCAGAGCGATATCTGGCATACGCTGCGTGCGGAGGCGCTGCAGCGCCGCGCCGTTGGTTTGGGGAAAGAGTTACCGGAAATTCGCGGCTATGATGGGGATGTCAGAGTACTTTCTGCGGCCGAAGCTAATATTGCCAGGGCGGGACTGGAGGGCCGGGTGCGGGTGCGCTGCCGGCCCGTAGTGGCCTTCAAAGTCCCGAGTCACAAGGTGGTCAAACCGGGCTTGGTACTGACCAACCCCCCCTATGGTGAGCGCCTGGGTGAACAGGAAGCTCTGCGGGAAACCTATGCGGAGCTGGGGCGTCAGTTGAAAGGGGAATTTCCCGGTTGGCAGGTAGGTATTTTTACCGGTAACCCGGAACTTGGCTATTCTACCGGGCTGCGCTCCCACAGGCACTACCAGCTGTACAACGGCAGTATTCCCAGCCAATTGTTATTGTTCCAGATTCACCCGTTGAGCGAGCGGGGGAAAGCGGCAGACAGGGCCTGTAAACTCTCTGCAGAAGCACAAATGGTAGCCAACCGCCTGCGTAAGAATCTGCGCACCACCGGCAAGTGGGCCGATAGAAAGGGTATCGATTGTTACCGCCTCTACGATGCCGATCTGCCAGAATATTCTGCCGCAGTGGATTTGTACCGAACCTGCGGGGGTACGCTGTATGTGCATCTGCAGGAGTACCGCCCGCCGGTTACAATTGATGAGGGTAAAGCACGTAACCGTCTGCGCGACCTGCTCCGTGCCGTGCAATCTGTTCTGGACTTGCCACAGGCAAATATCAGCATCAAGGAGCGGCGCCGCCAAAGTCACAAGAGCGGGCAGACGGGTGGTGGTCAGTATCAAAAGCATGCGGAGGCTGGCACCGCTTTGCGGGTGAAGGAGTACGGTGCTGAACTCGAAGTGGATTTGTGGCGTTATCTCGACACCGGGCTGTTTCTCGACCACCGTCCGGTGCGGAAATACCTTCGTGAGTCAGCTTCCGGCAAAACGTTTCTCAATTTATTCTGTTATACCGCCAGTGCGACTGTGCAAGCCGCCCTGGGGGGCTGTGTGCAGAGTACCAGTGTGGATATGTCCCGAACCTATCAGTCCTGGGCCGCGCGCAATTTTCGCATGAATCATTTGGACCCCTACAGACACCAGCTCGTGGAAGCTGACTGTCTGCAGTGGCTTGCCTCTGCCCAACAAAATCGCAAAGGGCAGTATGATTTGATCTTCCTCGATCCCCCGACCTTTTCCAATTCTGTCAAAATGCACAGAGTACTGGATATACATCGCGATCACGTCGCGCTGATTCACCAGTGCATGATGTTGCTGGCGCCCGGTGGCAGACTGGTATTTTCAAATAATTTGCGCAGTTTCAAAATGGATGGGGAGCTTGGCAAAACCTACCGGGTAAAGCCGCTGCAACTGCTGGACAGGGATTTTCACAGAAACCCGAGGATTCACAATGTCTGGGAATTGAGTACAGGGTAGGAGACTGGTGGCCGCCCGGCAGCCCACAATACTGGGGGCTCAGTTGCCGGCGGGGGTACGCATTATTCGAGCTCCATCACAATTCGGAAGCCGAGATCCCGCAAGCGGCTATCATCACCGAGACCTTTGCGGTAATCCGCACTGATCTTGCTGGAGGGATCCCGCATTGAGCCACCGCGCACGCTGTGTAGTTTACAGTTCGCTATCAACAGAGGGGTCGCGTCGGTGCGGCTGCGGTCATAGCCGGGCTGATAGCAATCCTGCACCCATTCAGCGACGTTACCCGCGGTATCGTAGAGCCCAAAGGGGTTGGTCCGGTAATGGCCCACAGGTGCCGTAGTGACACGAAAGAGGCTGTTGAATTCACTGTTACAGCCACGCCGGCAGTTGGCCTTGCCGCGCGCATCGTCATCTCCCCACCAGAAAGGCTCTGCAACGCCTCCGCGGGCTGCGTATTCCCACTCTGCTTCAGTAGCCAGACGGTAGCGCTGGCGGGTTTCTGTGGATAACCACTGTACGTACCGTTGGGCATCTTCCCAGCTAACATGGATAACGGGCCTGTCTCCGCGCCCCCAGCCGGCGTCGTCCGGCAGAGTGCTGCCAGTGGCCAGAGCAAAGCGGTCATAATCATCAAACGTAATTTCATGGGTCGAAATGGCAAAAGCGCGGGTGATGACCACCTTGTGGGCCGGACTGCTGAAAGAGCGCCGGTTACTGCCCATGGTAAACCCGCCCGCTTCAATCACAATCATCTGCGGTCCCCAGCCTCCAGATGGGAGTTTGGAGCGGATTTTTTTCCCGGCAAAGTAAGTCCGTTCCAGCGCGAGTGACAGTGTGAGGTCACTATCTTTGAGAGTGACCCAGCGGCGCACCTTGGTAAAACCGGGCCTGCTGATTTCCAGGTCGTATTTTCCCGGCTCTAGCTTGATGCCCGGTTGATAGCGGGGGGCAATATTCATAATACGTACACGGGCGTCTTGCGGCGATGTCTTCACATTCAGGGCATAGGTGGGTGGGGTCTCGGGGCTTTCGGATGGCCGAGCCTGATTGGTCCCGGAGGCATTGTTCACTTTTTCCGGGTTTGGCGCGGGCGTTGCGGCCGTTTTGACTATGCCGCTGCCGGGGTCCTGGGGAGGCCGCCTATCTTCTGCGGGGGCAACGGGTTCTGCGGTTGTATGATCCCCACCGCTTATTGCCCCCAAAACTGCCGTTTGCACCCCAGCGGCGGGATGTTTGTCGGGTGCTGTGTCGGGCGTGTGTAAAGGGGAGTCTGCCTGACCCGACAGAAACCCGGCGGTAAAGCGGCTGGCGCTGTCGAGGAGCGGAATGCCGCTGCGCCACTGGGCTTTGGCGCTGATCAGGCTGAACAGACTCCAGGCGAGGAACAGGGACAAGAGCATGAGCCCGCCGACCAGCCAGGGGCGTTTGTGTTTTGCGGGCTCACGCAGCAGCTGGTGCAGGCGCACGAGCGTGTCCCGTTCTGTTTGCGCCCGTTGCGGCTGCTCGGGGTGTGTTCTCCCCCGCTTCAGCGCGAAGACAAAGCGCTCCTTCGCGCTGCTGTACAAGGTGAGCAACAGGGCGCGGGCCAGGCTGTAAATCCCAACGGATGCGTTGTTGAGCTGGCTGACCTGGTTGCTGGGTTTACCCGCCAGAGCAGAGAACCACTGGTCCATCGCATCACTCACATCCAGTCCGCGCTGAAATCGTTTGTCCGGGTCCTTGGCCAGAAAACGGTCTATCAGTGGCTGGTAGACGGCGCTGCGCGACGGCAGTTGCGGGATGGGGCCGGTCAAATGCTTGATGGCAATTGCCACCGCTTCCTCGGCCTGATAGGGCACGGCACCGGTCAGCATTTCATAGAAGACTACACCGAGGCTGTAGAGGTCGGCGCGACCGTCAATGGCGGCTCCCCGCGCTTGTTCAGGGCTCATGTAGTGGGGGGTCCCCACTACCATGCCACTATTGGTCATGCGGGTGGTGCGCGCGACTGCCCGCGCGACCCCAAAATCGCTGAGCACGGCGGAGCCATCCTCTCGGAATAGAATGTTTTCCGGTTTGAGATCCCGGTGCACATAGCCCTTGCTGTGAGAGTGATCCAATGCCATGGCGATTTGCCGTACGACATGCAGGGCTTCCAGCGGTGCCAGGGGGCCTTTTTCTAGCCGCTCTGATACCGAGCCACCTGGCATAAAATCCATGGCGATATAATTTAAGCTGCGGTAGCGACCGATATCGTGGATACCGACAATATTGGGGTGGGAGAGCTGCCCGACGATATTGGCCTCGCGCTGAAATCGCTCACTGAAGACCGGGTCTGCATTCAAAACCGGCGACATCACTTTGAGGGCCACCTGGCGGCCCACGCTGCGCTGGATTGCCAGGTACACCGTGGACATACCGCCCTGATTGATCTTCTTGAGGATTCGATAGCCCGGAATTTGCAGGGATGAACTACCGCTGGTGACGACTTCCATGATGGGCGGATCCTGTCAGAGCAGCTTGGGAAGTCCGATCACTGCCATCGTAACGGCAGCTAACACAAGAAGTGCCGCAAACGTCCGCTTCGACAGCCTCTGGAACTGCCCCGATAGTGGTTTGTTGTGAACAGCTGCGCTGTCCGGAGTCGAGCGAAGGGCAGGTGCCTGGGGCGGGGCGTCGATAATTTGTACGGTAATGTTATCTCTGCCGCCGGCATCGAGTGCTGCCCCGATCAGTAAATCCACTGCGCGGTGATTGTCAGCATTTTCAGCCAGTATTTGCGCAATCTTTTCATTGGGCACTTCGGTGCAGAGGCCATCACTGCACAACAGCAGCTTTTGTCCTGCAGCCCACTGGTAGGAAACCCGATCTATTTCCAGATTTGGGTTTGCACTGCCGCCGATACAGCGGGTAATAACATGCCGATTGGGGTGGCTGGCCGCCTCTTCAGAATTAATGGCACCGGAATCCATTAACATCTGAACGTAGGAATGGTCATTGGTCAGCTGACTGAGCTCGCCGTTCCCGCCGCCCGGGGCCCACAGGTAGGCCCGGCTGTCTCCCACCCAATAGATACGGAAGTAGTCGCCCTCCTCGGCCAGTACGACCGCAGTGGAGCCCATGTTGGCAGTGCAGTGTTCGTCTCCGAGCAGGAGGGTATGGGCTTTTCTCAGCGCTTGCTCGTAGTGGCGATCGGTAGCTGAGGAGTGCTGAATCTCTTCGACAACCGTTTTGCTGGCAAGCTCACCGGCATGGTGTCCGCCGAGACCGTCGGCGACCACCCAAACCCCTCTCTGTTCATCGGCCCAGTAGGCATCTTCATTCTGTTCACGCCGGTAGCCGGGATGGGTGGCGCCAGCACTGCGCCTAGCGCCTTGCCTGCACTGAACAACTCCGCTTTGCCGGGACACTTTGGCTTCACTCACGGGCGTGTAACTACCTGTACTCTGTGATGATCATTGTATAGGAGATAGCCAGCCCGGCAGCAGCCGGCCCTCCTCCAGTGGCGCGGCAAATGTACTTTATGTAACCCCACCTACTGCACCCCAGTGGCCATTATTGCACCTTGCGGATACTAGACCTTCGCTTCATTGTAAGCTGCAAACCCAGTCACACGCTAATGGTATTGCCCGTGTTAAACTCAGTTGTAACAATAAAACTGAGCGTTTCGGCAGCTTCTTACCGGTGATTTTCTCAGGCTGGCATTCCGATAGGCCTTCCATTTCTATTGGTTTGCGGTTCTTGAAATGTTGGTGCAGAAGTGCAAAGTTGCCCTTCTATCTGGCGTCTGCGCCAGTCCGGAGTCTGCGGCTGCGGGGCCTGCGTTTATTAGCCCGGAAAGGCATTGGTTTGATTGCCAAGATAAGCGTCGAGCGTTCTATCTCCTGGATGGGGGCTGTTTTTGAATTCCCTTTGGGCTTAGGAGCGACTTCAATGCTCAAACTTTGCGACGTGCAGGACCTAAGTCAGAGTGTCTGGCTGGTTTCACCGGGCGTGACCGTAGGGAGGGCCCAGAGTTGTGACCTGTGCCTACCCGATGACTCTGTGGCCAAGTTGCACCTGAAAATTGTGGTAAAAGAGCATGAGTTGATGCTCGACAGTGTCTCCTCCGGCTCCCAGATTCTGGTCAATGGCAAAGTTGTGGCAATGCCGCATCAGTTACAGTTGAATGACCAACTGACAGTTGGTACCCGTATACTGAGAATTATCGATCCGAAAGTGACCAGACTCAAAGCGGCACCTGCAAAAAGTGTTGCCTGGGCCTTAAGAGCAAACCATCGGGCCATTGCCGGTAAAGTGTTCCCTGTGAAAGGGGGTGCGGTGGTGGGGCGTTCGGAGGAGTGCGACATCACTTTTTCGCTGTCTCATTTATCGCGCCGCCACGCGCGCCTGGAAGTGCGCGAAGGACTGTTATTTGTCATCGATCTCGGTTCAGCCAATGGCACTTTTGTCAATAATCGGCGGGTTGCGGAGAGCCGCGTGCGACGCGGTGACGAACTGCGTTTCGATACCTTGCGCTTTTCCGTTGTAGGCCCCCCCGATGATATTGACAGAACTGCGGTGCGTCCCGCAGTTTCCATGGCTGAAGTGGAGCGAATGGAGGGGGCAGTCAGTGCGGGAGCGGCGCCAGAGGATATCACCCGGCCTTCTGCGGTTGTTGATGGCCTTCACCTGTCGGGTGGAGTCGGTGCTGTTGAGGTTTCCGGGGTTCGCAAGACCCGTCTGCGCGCCTGGGCGGTGGCTCTTTTGCTGGGAACGGGGGCTGCCGGTCTTTACTGGGCAGACTCGCAGGGATTTTTCGGATGAAAGAGGGTGGTGAACTCATACTTTACACAACGCTTGGCTGCAGTCTGTGTGAAAAGGCAAAAAAGGAGATCTGGCCCCTTCTGGCCCGATTTGATCTGCGGCTGCATGCAGTGGATATCGCCGATGATGCGTATTTGCTCGAACGCTTTCGGTCGATAATTCCCGCGGTGGGGCTCGGCGACCCTGAAGACGTCTGCCTGTGGCCCTTTGACCGGTCGCAGCTGCAAACCTGGCTGATCCAAAGGTTGGGATAGTTACAGCTTGCCTGCGGCTTCACTCTCCCGCAGTAACTGCAATCTGGCACCATTACGGTAGGCGTAGATGACCGTGTATGCCAGGACATTTTGAACATAGGTACGTGTTTCTTTGTAGGGAATGGTTTCTATCCAGACGTCATAGGGCAGGCGTTTGCGGGTTTCCCTCAGCCATTTCGCTACCCTGGACGGCCCCGCATTATAGGCTGCTGCAGCGAGGATGCGGTTGTTGTCGAAGCGGTTGAGCAGGGTGCTCAGATAGAAACTGCCGAGGATGATATTGGTGTTGGGGCTCAACAGATCCCAGCTGCGGCGGTAGGGCACCCCGGAACGGCGCGCGGTGTCGCGGGCTGTAGAGGGCAATAGCTGCATAATCCCCAGAGCCCCCGCGCTGGATTTGGCATCGTGACTGAAATGGCTCTCCTGGCGTGCGACCGCGTATATCAAATATGGATCCAATGGCGAGTTCTGCCTGCCCACGCGCTCACTGGCATTGTGAATGATATCTGCGAAGGCCAGTGGGAAGCGCAACTCCAGGTCGTCCAGATAATCTGCGGCCAGTACAGACTGGATAGATTTGTGATGCCAACCCCAGTGGCTCGCCACCTTACCCGCGGCCAGCAATTCTTCGGGAGTCATTTCTCTGGTGGCGTAATTCCATTCCCTGCGCGCATGAAAGAATTCACCCATGGCCTGTAATTCCCGCGCTCTCTGTAAGGCCGGGCGGCGCGCTATTTTCTGGACCTGGTCCGGTGTGATCGACGCGGGCCTGTGAACAAAACTGTAGTGCTGCCCCAATACATCTGCGGCGAGAAAGCCGTAGTAGCTGCGTTTCTGTGCCAATTGCCGATAGAGGTGTGCAGAGGCCCCGGTGCGTGACTTGCCGTAGAGCTCTTCCAGTGAGCGGGCTTTCCAATAGAGCCAGCGGTCGAGCTGCTGCTTGGCCGGTGGAAGGCGATCAATCCAGAAGGCAACCTGTTCCCAATCCAGTTCGCGCAGGGACTGGCGCGCCAGCCATTCGATACTGTGTCCATTGCGGATTGCGCGACCGCGCCCGAGCTGCAACAAGCCCTGCATATTCTCCTGTCGCGCAAATTGTCGTGCCAGGTGGCGCAACATTGCCTCCTGTTCCGTATCGCTGAAGAGAAAATTGGCACTATAGCGCTGCCAGGCCTGTTCGGCACGGGCTGCATCCTGTCGCGCCAATCGATAGAGGCCGTGCAGGATGATTTCCCGGTTTTGCTGGGTACCGTCTAAAAGGCGGGAATGGTTGAGCAGCAGCTCAGGGGTTTTGTGCACTTGGCGCAAGTGTGCTGCCAGTTCCTTGTAGGGGGCTTGCATTTTCCTGGCAATATAGGCGGCCAGTGCCAGGTTCCCCTCTTTGAGTGCGAGCAGATGGCGCCTCCAGATCATCTGCTGGGTAAGGCCGCCGGCGTGTGCCCATTGGGCAAAAACGGGATCGCATGCCTCCGCTTGGGAATGCCCCACCAGCCAGAGTGCTCTTGCCAGGCGGTAGGCCTGGGCCTTGTCCCCATGACGGAACAGGGCATCGGCATAATAACAGCGCAGGGCAGTGCGGTTGTGTCGCTTTGGCCGGTAATATTCCAAATAGGTTTTAAACTGGCCCAGGCTGCCCAGCTGTGCAAGGAGTTGCATGCGCATCCAGTCGCCGATGGCTGTATTGTCATTCTCGATGAGAAAGCGGTCTATTTCCGCCATGGGCAGCCGGGACAGCTTTTGGTGAATGATCCAGTAGTCCAGATAGGGGGCTAGCGGATAGTCCCTGAGCTCAGATTTCAGTTTTTTAAGCTGGCGCTGGTCGTTGTGCTCAATGGCGAGTCGTGCCCTGTGCAGTTTATGGCGAAAGACAACCGCTGCTTTGCCCGGCGTTGCCGCTAACTGCTCCGAAAGCTGCACCTGTTGCTGGGCCTTGCACGGGACACCTAGGCAGATCCAGATCATCAAGAGCGGGGCAATCCCCCTTGTGTCGGTCCACAGTTTATTCATCACGACATTGGGTGCATCCCGGCCAGTGTGCAGGACAGCATGGTAAAGATGCTAAAATAGCGGATTTTTCACTGGGCCCGCAGTATCGAGTTCGCTTTTTCATTTGGCGTGAATGCTCTCCGGGTTTGTTAAGTGTAGTGCGTGTTTATGTTGCTTCTATTGGATGGGGTCAGTTTTCGCTACGGAACCCAAGTACTCGCTGAGAAAGTCAGCACAAAAATCGAGCGCGGTGACCGCATATGCCTTGCGGGGCGCAATGGGGAGGGTAAGTCCAGTCTGCTGCGCCTGATTACCGGACAACTCGACCCCGACGGGGGTGAAATTGTTCGTGCAAGCGGTATGGTGATAGCGATGCTTGAACAGGCCTTGCCGTCGGATTGTACAGATTCCGTATATGCCTACGTCGCTGGTGGACTGGGTGAGATTGGCGCCGTATTGGCGGGCTACCGGGATAATCCCACTGCCGAGCTGCAGGCGCAACTGGAAGCTGCGCAGGGCTGGGGCCTGCTGCCACGTCTCAGTGGGGTGTTGGACCGTCTCGGCCTCGATGGCGAAGCGCGGGTTGAGGCGCTCTCCGGTGGGTGGCAGCGCCGCGCGGCACTTGCCCGTGCACTGGTGGTGGAGCCAGATCTGTTGATCCTCGACGAGCCCACCAATCACCTGGACATCGCTGCAGTGGAATGGCTTGAGGGCTTCCTTGCCGATTATCGTGGCGCACTTTTATTTGTGAGTCACGACCGTGCGCTGGCCCGGCGTCTGACCCGCACCGTATGGGACCTGGACCGGGGCCGTTTACGCGTCTTTCGCTGCCAGTTTGAGCGCTATCAGGAGGAGAAGGAAAAACTGTTGGTGGAGGAGGCCAGAACCGAGGCGCTATTCGACAGGAAGCTGGCCCGGGAAGAGGCTTGGATTCGCCAGGGTATCAAGGCCCGCCGTACCCGCAACGAGGGACGAGTCCGCGCTCTGCAGGCGCTCAGACGTCAGCGGGAGGCGCGCAGGCACCAGCAGTCCATCGCGCGAGTATCGATCGATAACGGGGAAAGATCCGGCAGGCTGGTGGCGGAACTGACCGGTGCCACCTTTGCCTATCCCGGTGAAAAACCGCTGGTTCGCGATCTTTCCTTCACCTTGATGCGCGGTGACAAGATCGGCCTGATTGGTCCCAATGGCGCCGGCAAGAGTACCCTGATCCGCCTGCTGCTGGGAGAATTGCAGCCCCAGCGCGGCCGTGTGCGCCTGGGTACCAAGCAGCAGATAGCCTATTTTGACCAACACCGCGACCAGTTGAATCCCGCACTATCGGTTTTGGATAATGTGGCCGGGGGACGCGATTCGGTACTTATTGGTGGTAAGAGCCGCCACGTGATGTCCTATTTGTCCGATTTTTTGTTCGGTGGCGCCAAGGCACATACTCGGGTTGACGCCCTGAGCGGTGGCGAACGCAATCGTGTTCTGCTGGCCAAGCTGTTCAGTCAGCCCGCGAATATCCTGGTACTCGATGAGCCCACCAACGACCTGGATGCGGAAACCCTGGAGCTACTGGAGAAGCTGCTACTGGACTTCGGCGGCACCGTGCTGTTGGTGAGTCATGACCGCGCCTTTTTAGACAATGTAGTGGGCGCCTGCCTGGCCTTCGAAGGGGATGGCGACATTCGCGAGTATGTGGGGGGGTACGACGACTTTCTTCGCCAGGGGGGCCGCTTTGTAACAGGGACCAAAGCGCAAAAGCTGCCCCAGCTTGCACCCTCATCCAAACCCGCGCAAAAAGCAAAGCCCCAGGCACTCAAAAAAAAGCTCAGCTACAAGTTACAGAGAGAGCTGGACAGCCTGCCCGAGTTGATTGAGAGCCTCGAAGAGGCAATTGACACTTTGCAATCGGAGGTCGCCGACCCGGCTTTTTTCCGTCAACAGCCGTCTTTGGTACAGGAGCGGTTGCGCTTGCTGACTGAAAAGCAGGCACAACTGGAAGCCGCTTTTGCGCGTTGGTCTGAACTTGAAAGCGGCACTGGATGAGGGTGTTTCTGGTGCTTGAAGAGCGGTGTTTTACCAAACCTTCACCGCTTCCCACCAGCTATTTATCTTCCAGGTGCACGCGGATTGCCAGCACATCGCATTTGGCCCCGTGTAACACCCCATTGGCGGTCGAGCCCAGCAACAGGGCCAGGCCGTGGCGGCCGTGGCTGCCGATGACGATCAGGTCTGCCCCCAGGTCCGCGGCCAGGCGATGTATCTCGGTAGAGGGCTGGCCGAGAATGACGTGTTGTCGTTCGGTGGGAATATTCAGCGCATGGGCAGCCTTGCGGAGCTGTTCCTTGGCCTGGGTTTGCAATTGCTCCTGGACTTCGGAAAGGTCCATAGGGATATCTCCGCCATAGGCAAAAGTCAAAGGCTCTATGGCATGTACCAAACTCACCTCTGCGCCAAATGCCCCCGCAAGCGCAGCGGCTTTTTCCAGCACCTGCGAGGACTCCTCGGAGAGATCAAGGCCGACCAAAACCCGTTGATATTCCGCCATAATGTGCTTTCTCCCGCCTCTATTATTGACTCAATGAATATACCCTTTCGACAGTCATTTTCAGTCTACCGTAAAAAAACTGTTTGACACAGATCATACGAAACAGCGCAGAATGGCGGTTTTTGTCTTTCATTGGGGTGATTGGTGATGTCCGAATGGTTACCAGTGATCATTATTGGCCTCGTCATTGGGTTGGTATTGGGGCCGGTGATGTGGCTGAAACCCAACCGTCGAGACCGCCAACTGGCGGACTTGCGCAGTCGGGCTGCGCGGGCGGGCATTACTGTGCAGATTCAGGCCCTTCCGGCCACCGCTGGCAGGGGGACTGCCGCCGTTTATTCCCATCGGTGGCAGGATCGCAAAGGGCTGCGGGTTGGCTGGACGCTACAGCGCCAGCGGGTAGCGCACGAGTTGAATTTTGCCGGACGCTGGGATTGGGGTAGCGGTCCCGCTGCTCCCAAATCCGCCTGGCATTATCTGCATCAATTACTGGAAAAAGTGCCAGTGAACACCTATGCAGTCGTAGCCACCGATGTGGGATTAGGCATCCAGTGGGAGGAGTCTGGTGGAGGGCAGACCTTTGCACAACTGTTATCGGCACTGGCTGAATTCGGTCCGCTGATAGAGGGGGCCATTCGCAAACCGAGCCCGGTAGGGCCCGTGGAGAACTAGCCTTTCGAGGCCTGATACCCGCAAGAGGAGCCAGGTGCTACGCCTCCTTCCCAGTCCTTTAAAGGGTGAGGATATTTGCTGTCTGGCACAGAAAATTGTCAGCTTTGCTTGACCGCGCACTGGCTGGAGCTTATATATTCGCGCAGCGCAAGCTTGGACTGGCAGCTTGCCGGGCCTTAAACAGCAGTAAATTTTTATTTCAAATCAGAGAGTTATGGGTAAATCACTGGTCATTGTTGAATCACCGGCCAAAGCGAAAACCATCAACAAATACCTCGGCAAGGACTTTGTGGTTAAGTCCAGCGTTGGCCATATTCGCGATTTGCCCACAGGTGGGGGCCGCAAAGGGCCTGTTGATGCTAAGGCGCGGGCGCGGCGCGCGGCGGAAACCCGCAAGCTCTCCCCGGAGGCGAAAGCGGCATACAAGCGCAAAAAGAGTCACGAGCAACTGATTAAACGCATGGGCATAGACCCGGATCACGGCTGGTTGGCACATTACGAAATTCTGCCAGGCAAGGAAAAAGTTGTCAGTGAATTGCGCAAGCTCGCCGAAAACGCTGACCATATCTACCTGGCGACGGACCTGGATCGCGAGGGAGAGGCAATCGCCTGGCATTTGCGCGAGGCCATCGGCGGTAGTGACGACCGCTATCGCAGGGTAGTCTTTAACGAAATCACCAAGTCGGCAATTCAGGGCGCCTTCAAAGACCCCGGGCGATTGAATATCAATCGGGTGAATGCCCAGCAGGCACGGCGTTTTCTCGACCGTATTGTCGGGTATATGGTATCGCCGCTACTTTGGGAAAAAGTGGCCAGGGGATTGTCTGCAGGGCGCGTGCAGTCTGTGGCCGTACGCCTTGTCGTAGAGCGGGAGCGGGAGATCCGTGCCTTTATTCCGGAAGAGTACTGGTCCCTGCTTGCAGACACAAAAACCGATAACGCCGACAAGCTGCGCCTTGAAGTCAAAAAGCAGGCAGGTCAGGTATTCCGGCCCGTCAATGAGGCCCAGGCGAATAGTGCCGTGCGGCAACTGGAGTCCAGTGCGTTTGTTGTTAGCGGGCGGGACGACAAACCGACCAGCTCCAAGCCCGGTGCCCCGTTTATCACCTCGACATTGCAGCAAGCGGCGAGCAACCGCCTCGGTTTCGGTGTGAAGAAGACCATGACCCTGGCTCAGCGTTTGTATGAAGCGGGGCATATTACCTACATGCGTACCGATTCCACTAATCTCAGTGGGGAGGCTGTGGAATCTGCTCGGGAATATATCGGCGAGCACTACGGCGATCCGTATCTGCCGAAGGTGCCTAACACCTACAGCAGCAAGGCAGGGGCCCAGGAGGCCCACGAGGCCATTCGACCTTCCGATGTGCGTGTGGGCCCGAATATGCTATCGGGGGTAGAACGCGATGCGGAAAGGCTCTACAACCTAATCTGGCAACAGTTTGTCGCCTGCCAGATGACGCCAGCACAATTTACCTCTACCTCAATCGTGGTCAGCGCCGGCGAATTTGAACTGCGCGCTCGCGGCCGGGTTATCCGCTTTGACGGGTTCCTCAAAGTGGCGCCTTCCGGGGGCAAAAAGGAGGAGGATCTGGAACTGCCGGACGTAAAAGTCGGCGACAGGCTCGCCCTGCAGAAATTGGACCCGAAACAACATTTCACCAAACCCCCAGCGCGTTTTAGTGAGGCGGCCCTGGTGAGGGAATTGGAAAAACGCGGCATTGGCCGGCCCTCCACCTATGCGTCAATCATTTCCACCATTCAGGACCGCGGCTATGTGCGTTTGGAAAACCGGCGTTTCTACGCGGAAAAGATGGGCGACATTGTTACCGATCGCCTCAGTGAAAGCTTCAAAAATTTAATGGACTACGGTTTTACCGCGAACCTGGAAGAGTCCCTGGATGCGGTGGCCGAGGGGGAGAAAGGTTGGAAACAGTTACTCGATGAGTTCTATCGGGACTTCTCCGCTCGTCTGGAAAAGGCGCAGTCTACCGATAAGGGCATGCGTCGCAATACCCCGACTGACACGGATATTACCTGTAGCAGGTGCGGACGCCATATGCAAATTCGCACGGGTTCCACCGGGGTATTCCTGGGCTGTTCCGGTTATGCTCTGCCCCCCAAGGAGCGCTGCGTCAATACCATGAACCTGGTATCTGGCGATGAGGCGGTGGATGCGGACACAGATGAGGAAGCGGAATCCCGCCTTTTGCGCGAGAAGCGCCGTTGCGCCAAATGTGGCACGGCCATGGACAGCTACCTGCTGGATGAGCACCGCAAGCTCCACATCTGTGGCAACAATCCAGATTGCAGCGGTTATGCAATTGAGCAGGGCACCTTTAAGATCAAAGGGTACGATGGCCCGGTGATCGAGTGTGACAAGTGCGGCAGTGACATGCAACTGAAGTCTGGTCGTTTTGGTAAGTACTTTGGCTGTACCAATGAAGCTTGTAAAAACACCCGTAAGTTATTGAAAAATGGCCAGCCGGCGCCGCCGAAAATGGACCCGGTGCCCATGCCGGAGCTGGCGTGCTTGAAAGTGGATGACCACTATATTCTGCGCGACGGTGCCACCGGGCTTTTCCTGGCCGCCAGTCAGTTCCCTAAAAAACGCGAAACACGCGCCCCCCTGGTCAAAGAGTTGCTGCCTCACCAGAGCGAAATCGACCCCAAGTACAGCTTCCTTTTCTCTGCCCCGCTCAAAGACAACGAGGGGCGGGACACGGTGGTGCGTTTCAGTCGCAAGATGCAGCAGCAATATGTGCAGTCTGAGGAGGGGGGCAAAGCGACAGGATGGCGTGCTTTCTATCGCGAGGGCACTTGGCAGGTCGAGCCCGGTGATAAAAGCACCGCTGCCAAACGTAAACCCCCGCGCAAGAAAGCCGCTCAAGGCAGTCAATGACGAATCTCTATACGGGTCTGGTTGTCTCTGCGCTGCGCAAATGCCAGCTGTTGTTACAGTTGTCTGGTGAATCTGCCTTGCAAAACAGGGCCCTGCAAGAGGCAGCCCTGTTTCAGTTGTGGAAAGCCTACAAGGCTTACCTCGCTGAGCTGGCAAATGAATTGCAATTGGGTTTCGAGCCCGAGTCATTGCAAGTAATCCTGGATAGTCTCAAGAGCCGGGGAGTGGTCAGTAGTGAGGCCAGGGAATTATCCTTGCTCTATGCTGATCCAGATAGCTGGTTAAGCAAGCTGCTTCAAGGCTGGAGAAAGCTGCAGCAGCTTGCTCCCACACCCACAATGGAATCCGCGCGGAAAGAGGCAAACCTGATCCCACTGCGCAGTATGGCCGCCCCCACATCCGGTGCGCTTTCTGCTGAAATTCTGCTGAAGTGGCATGGTGCTCTGAGAGAATTGGTGCGCAGGCAGCGTGCCAGTTTGGAGGAGTGTTAAGTGTACCTGTGTACCATTTGCTTCGCTTGCCTGCGCCCACTGAAACTTATAAATAGCCTGTGTTACACTGGGCGCAAATTGATTTGTGGTGAAGGAAAAGCAAATGTCCTCCGAAACTTATGAGATTATCGAACTGGCCAATGGCGATGTGGCTTTGCGTCGCAGCGGCCACAAGGAGGACCCTCTGGTGAGTATTCATTTCTCAGCCGAGAGTCTCCAGTTTATGAGAAAACACAAGGTGGCTATTGCCCGGGCTATGCTGGAAGCGGGCATTGAGGCTGTACACAATCTGGATGAGCTGGAGCCGGGTTACTTTGAGGAAGACGAGGAATCACTGCTGGCTAACCATACGATCCATTGATCGAGGGGTTATCCCGGAGAGGTTTCAACAGCGGCCAACGGCCGCTGTTTTTCGTATTAAGGCGTGATCAAATCAAGGGGTTTGGCGAATGACGCCCACCGCCAGCCCTTCAATCACAAAGTGGTTGTCCCGCATATCCACCTGAATGATGTCGAAATCATCATTTTCAGGCAGTAACTGCACCGCCGCCTGGTTGCCTTTGCGGCGGAAACGTTTCACGGTGACCTCCTCGTCAATACGTGCCACAACAATCTGCCCATTCCTGACCTGCTCGGTTTTCTGTACCGCGAGCAGATCCCCGTCGAGTATGCCCGCATCGCGCATACTCATCCCGTGTACCCGGAGCAGGTAGTCTGCCGGCGGGCGAAAGAAGTTGGCAGGAAGGTCGCAATAGTCCTCGATGTGTTCTGCCGCGAGAACGGGGTGACCTGCGGCAACGCGACCAATGATGGGAAGGCCGGATTGGTGGTCGGGAATCCGAATGCCGCGGGAAGCGCCGGCGACCATCTCAATGGCTCCTTTGCGCGCCAGGGCCTTCAGGTGCTCTTCTGCGGCATTGGGTGACCGGAAGCCCAGCTCCTGGGCAATTTCCGCCCGGGTTGGCGGATAACCTGTTTCTTCCAAATAGGTTTTGATCAGCTCTAGTACTTGGGTTTGTCGGGCAGTGAGATTGGTCATGGGATTACCTAATATTCTGTATTTTTATACAGTTGCTGGGATTATATACAGAATTGATGTATATGCAATCCCAATGCACCCCCGCTGTATATGCTGCTACATTGGTTATGAAAACTGGGAATGAAACACGCTTGTTGAAAGGCCTGACAGAGAGGGAACGATGCTGGATGCAAAAATGGCTGAGGCATGGCGGGTGCTGCGCATACAGTCGGAGTTGGTAGATGGCATTGAACGTCTGATCGCACTTAGTGGCGCGGTTACGGTTTTTGGGGGCGCGCGCTTTACCGAGAGTAGTCCCGAGTACCGGCAAGGTGTGAAGCTCGGTGAGTTATTGGCCGCAGAGGGTATTTCGGTAATCACCGGTGGGGGACCGGGTTTGATGGAGGCGTGTAATCGCGGAGCTTTTGCCCTGCCGGGCACTTCAATTGGGTTGAACATTGAGCTTCCTTTTGAGCAGACAGCCAACCCGTATCAGGATATCAGTTTAAATTTCCGTTATTTCTTTGTGCGTAAATTTATGTTTGTCAAACACGCTGTGGGCTTTGTGGGTCTGCCGGGGGGCTACGGTACTTTGGATGAATTGTTTGAGGCATTAACTTTGGTTCAGACACAAAAAGTGCGACGGTTTCCCATTGTATTAGTGGATAGAAACTACTGGCGTGGTCTCTACAACTGGCTGGTGGATACGGTCTTGGAGCGAGATTGCATTGATGCAGGCGATCTGGATTTATTCCACATCGTGGAAACGGTAGAGGAGGCGGCAGACCTGATACTGCAATTTATGCGGCCCCAGGAGTAAGCAGAATTTTTCCCGTGTGTCGCGCCTGCCTCCATCTCGTATTTTAACCGGCAAACAAAGCGTCGCATTTAAAAAACAGCGCAATTGAACTGGCTGCTTTTGTGACTCGCGCCGGCCCGGAGCTGCTGGCTGCGCCGCTTGTATTGCAATGACCCGGCAATGTATGCCACGACCGGGTTAGCGATAACTGAGCAAACCATACTTCTTCCAAAGGAGCGGTCTTTATCGACAACGTGCTCCCAACCGCTACCCCCTCCTGATCACAGCCTCAATGATTGATCGGGATATGGGAGTAGAATAGGGTGTCGACAGACCGGCGGTGGAGTGTGCTAGTCTGGCCAGAATCAAACACCTGTTTTAAATCCTGGTTGACTGCTTATGAGCCATACGGACACCGTTATCCGCATACTGGACGCCGCAGAGATCCTGTTTTCGGAGCGCGGCTTTACCGAGACATCCTTAAGGACAATCACCAGCACGGCCGGGGTCAACCTGGCCGCCGTCAATTATCATTTTGGTTCAAAGAAGGCATTGATTCAGGCGGTGTTTGAACGTTTTTTAACCCCGTTCACCTGCGCGCTGGAGTCAGAACTGGACGGGTGTGCTGCATCTGGTCGACACCTGCGTGTGGAAGACCTGCTGGGGAGTCTCTACCGGGTGGGGCTCGGCAGCCTCGGCGAACATGGTCGCGATCCCCAGCGTTTCATGCGCCTTTTAGGGTTGGCCTATACGCAGTTCCAGGGGCATTTGCGCCGTTTTATCGTGTCCCGGTATGGCGATAGCTACCGCCGTTTTGCCGGTCTGCTGGCAGAGGCCCTCCCCGGGATAGACCCTGTCACCTTCTACTGGCGCCTGTACTTCATGCTGGGTGCAACCATCTTTACGCTGTCGAGTTTCGATGCCATAGAGGCTATCCTGAGAGAGGATTTTGGTGCGCAGAGCAGTTTGCCAGAGACCCTGGAACGACTGGTGCCTGCTGCCGCTGCCATGCTACAGGTTGTTGAAACATAGCCTCTGAAAGGGGTGTTCAGGCGGCGGAACTATTCAAGGAGCTTATTATGTCCGCACCGCTGGGACCGGTTATGGTCGATATCGAGGGACTTGAACTTTCCAGTGAGGATTGTGAATTGCTGCAGCATCCACTCGTGGGAGGGGTGATTTTTTTCGCGCGTAACTACCACAACCGGGCCCAATTGCAGGAGTTGATCGCGGCGATCCGTGCGTTGCGCCCGGAGTTGTTGTTGGCTGTCGATCAGGAAGGGGGCAGGGTCCAGCGTTTTCGCGATGAATTTACCCGTCTGCCATCCCTGCAGTCCCTGTCCGCAAGAGCCTCACAAAAGCAATTGCGGGATGTGGGTTGGCTGTTGGCAGCGGAATTGCTGGCAGTGGGAGTGGATTTCAGTTTTGCGCCGGTTTTGGATGCAGATGATGCATACAGTCGGGTCATTGGCGACCGCAGTTTTTGCGCAGATCCGAAACGCCTGACGGCATTTGTACGCCCATTTATTCAGGGTATGCGGGAGGCGGGCATGGCGGCTACCGGCAAGCATTTTCCCGGCCACGGCCACGTGCTTGAAGACAGCCATATGGAATTGCCAGAGGATGGGCGCACCCTGGATCAGGTGATGGAGTCCGATGCCTTGCCATTTATTGATTGTATCGGTACCTCGGAGCTGGACGCAGTGATGCCGGCTCATATTCACTTCGTGAATGTCGATGACCGGCCTGTGGGCTTTTCCCGCTACTGGCTACAGGATATCCTGCGGGGACGCCTTGGCTTTGACGGGGTTATCATTAGCGATGACCTTTCCATGAAAGGTGCCGCTATCATTGGCGGCTATGGGGAAAGAATTCGGGCTGCCCTGGAGGCCGGCTGCGATATGGGGGTAGTGTGCAACAGTCGTGAGGGGGCCCGGGAAGCCCTCGCTGCGCTGCAGGGGGTTGTGCCACAACCAGAATCCCGTGTGCGCCTGGGCGCCATGCGCGGCAGGCCCTCTATTACTGCCTGGGCTGAACTGGAAACGAATGCCCGTTGGCACAGAACGCGCGACTGGCTTTCAACCTGGCACCATTGACTGCCGTCGGGTGGATCGCTGTGGATTGTTGGTTCTTCAGAGTATCCATGGCACGCGTTTTAGCCTAGAGAATTTCCGGGTATTCAGCGGCCGTGAGCCCTCTGCCCTACCTGTCCGATGAGATCGTCAAGACAAATGGGCTGACTCTGCGCTACAGCGCCATCGCGGTTGCGTCTGAGATTGTTGGCTTGGTGTCAATAAGGTATTGAGATTACCTCTGGCTGTGGTGCCAGGGTAGCCCCATCCCTATGGTGGAAGCGTTGAGGGGGTAGGGGGCTGTAACGTTGTTAGCATTTAGGGGGTATTGGTGGAATCTGTAGAGCACTTGCTTCTGACCTGGTTTGGTGAGAATCGCGCCTGGATCGTGATCGTCTTCCTGTTCGTGCTGATTGCGGCAGTAGTTGCCTGGATGTATGGCCGTTTCGTCCTGCGGTTCGCAGCTCGGGCTGAAAAGACAGAAAATCCCTGGGATGATGCCCTGGTGCGGGCACTGTCGCCCCCGGGGCAGGTTTTGGCGTGGCTACTGGGACTGACGCTTGCGGCGCAGTATGCCGGACGGGCAACCGGTGCGGAAATCTTCTCTGTGGCAGAACCGGTGCGTGAGATAGGGCTGATCCTGGTTCTGGCCTGGTTTGCCTGGCGCTTCTCCCACAGTATCGAGTGCAACCTGAGCAATCCCCGCTATATCGGCAAGCCGATGGATGCAACCACGGTACGCGCGATCGGCAAGCTTGTCAGGGCCTCTATAGCCGTTACCGCTGGCATTGTGATTATGCAGTTTCTGGGCTACAGCGTGAGTGGTCTGCTGGCGTTTGGTGGGATCGGTGGACTGGCAGTCGGTTTCGCGGCCAAGGACCTGCTGGCGAATTTTTTTGGTGGCCTGATGATCTATCTGGACCGCCCCTTTGCGGTGGGGGACTGGATTCGATCGCCAGATAAGGAGATTGAGGGCACAGTTGAGGATATTGGTTGGCGCCTTACCCGGATACGCACATTCGATCTGCGCCCGGTCTATGTGCCCAATAGCATTTTCACTCAGATCGCAGTAGAAAACCCCTCTCGTATGCTAAACCGAAGGATTTTCGAAACTATTGGAATCCGTTATGAAGACGCGCACTTGATGGCGCCGATTGTTTCAGATGTAAAGGCAATGCTACAGCGACACCCTGAAATAGATGTCAATCGAACACTTATTGTTAACTTCAACAGCTTTGCCGCCTCATCGTTGGATTTCTTTGTATATACGTTTACGCGAACGACGGACTGGATCCGTTTTCACGAGATTAAGCAGGAGATTTTGTTATCAATCTTGAAGATTGTCGAGAGCCATGGCGCTTCCTGTGCATTTCCTACCTCTACCGTGCATATTGCCGATATTCCTTCATTAACGCAGGAAGCGGTGTGTGACAGCTCGCCGCAGGTACAATAAGATACATGGGAGTCATATTAATACTGCCCTTTGCTAGGCTTTTGACGGTTAATTACGCGGATAGGTACAAAGCTAGTATTTATTTCACATAGAAAACTAGACACTGGCGCTATTTTATCTAAAAATCAGTTTACGTTCGCTGGATTTCTGTCCAAAGGATGATTCAAGATAGCATTCTGCACTGTGCAGTCTGTTAACAATAGGGTGGCGTTTGTCCCTCTTTACGCATGGGGTAATAGAGGTAGGCGCAATAACAATAATGAGGTTGTCTCAATGAGTGATCGCGTTACAGGTACTGTGAAGTGGTTTAATAACGCAAGGGGTTATGGCTTCATCACCTGTGGAGAAGGAACTGAAGATATTTTTGTGCACTACCGCAGCATCCGCGGTGAGGGTTATAAGACCCTTAATGAGGGGCAGGCGGTTGAGTTCGAAATGCAACAAGGTGACAAAGGACTGCTGGCGGAAGATGTTGTTCCCTGTGAGTGATTCTCGGATTGCTCGTTGAAAGAACTGTTGTCGTGTGGGGTTTGGTGGTTGTTAGCTGCCAGCTCTGCCAGCGCCTCTAGAAAAGCGGGTCTTTTGGCCCGCTTTTCTATTTTTGTTCGATGCCCTAGTGGCCGGTTTGCCCGGCAATCAATGACGTTAGCGGAAATGTCATTAGCGGCGTTTTTTCAGGACTTTGAAATGCTGACGCAACGAACAGTACTGTTTGTATTTCAGGGGTGATTGCCGGAGGGTTATGCGCACCTCACGGTTTATTGTGATCGTGAATAAACGCGCGCAGAGACTTTGGTGTCAGATTTTTTCCACTTCACACTATTTTGTGGCAGTGGCGGCAAGGCCCGGCGTAATATGAATCAAACAGGTATCCGGTTGACCCGTGTCTTTTGGATACAATGGTTTGAGTCCTGGCGGTTGGCGCTCTCGAAGAGCTTGGAGATCAACAGCAGTTACACTCTATGCGCTTCTTCAACAGGAAAGTCCCACTATGCACCCCGCTGTCGAGCAGAATACCCGGCCCGATTATGATTCTGTCATCCAGGATATCGCTGACTATGTGCTGGATTACCCGATAGATTCCGATGCAGCCTGGGATGCAGCACGCTATTGCCTGATGGATGCCCTTGGCTGTGCACTGCTGGCGTTGCGTTTTCCTGAATGTACCAAGTTGCTGGGCCCTGTGGTGGAAGGAACCTGGGTACCTGGTGGCGCGCGAGTGCCGGGCACCCGGTTGCAACTGGATCCAGTGAAAGCGGCCTGGGATATCGGCTGTACAATACGCTGGCTGGATTTCAACGATACCTGGTTGGCCGCGGAATGGAGTCATCCCTCCGATAACCTGGGCGCCATACTCGCGATGGGCGACTTTCTGTCGCGGGAGCAGTTGGTGCAGGGCGGCCCCCAGATGTCGATGCAAACAGTGCTTGAGGCCATGGTCAAAGCCTACGAGATTCAGGGTGTACTGGCGATCGCAAACAGCTTTAACCGTGTTGGCCTTGACCATGTAGTCTTGGTGCGGGTAGCTTCAGCGGCGGTCACGGCCTGGATGAAAGGTGGCAGCCGGGCGGAAATAATGTCGGCAGTATCCCTGGCCTGGGTAGATGGCAGCGCCCTGCGTACCTACCGGCACGCCCCCAATACCGGTTCACGCAAGTCCTGGGCAGCGGGAGACGCTGCATCCAGGGGGCTTTGGCTTGCGCAGATGGCACTGCGTGGGGAAATGGGCGTTCCCACCGCACTCAGTGCAAAACAGTGGGGTTTTTACGATGTCTGTTTTAGCAAAACCAATGCGGATCAGAAAGTGAAGGTGGAGGGAGACAGGCAGTTTCTATTTTCCCGCGGCTATGGGTCTTATGTGATAGAGAACATTCTGTTTAAGGTTTCCTTTCCGGCCGAGTTTCACAGCCAGACTGCCTGTGAAGCAGCCATTGTCCTGCACCCACAGGTGGCTGAAAGGCTTTCGGAGGTTGACAGGATTGTGGTGACAACGCAGGAGTCAGCGATTCGTATTATCTCCAAACGTGGCCCATTGACGAATACGGCGGATAGGGACCACTGTCTCCAGTATGTGGTTGCGGTGTCGTTGTTATTGGGCAATCTGCAGGCTGAATACTACGAAGATGATTTCCATAGGGCGCATCCGGAAATTGATGTGCTGCGCGACAAAATGTCGGTGATTGAAGACGGAGGCTACTCAAGGGATTACCTGGACCCGGACAAACGCTCTATTGCCAATGCAGTGCAGGTTTTTTTTCGGGATGGCAGCTCGACAAAAAAGGTCGAGGTGGCATATCCCATTGGACACCGCCGTCGCCGGCAGGAGGGAATTCCCCTGCTGGAGCATAAGTTCCGCCAGAACCTGGCCTCACGCTTTCCTTCGGGCCAAGTGGAGAAGGTTCTGGCGTTATGCCAGGATCAGCAACGCCTTTGCAGTCTGCCGGTACATCGCTTTATGGATTTGTTGGTGATTTAGTGGCCCGTGTTGTCAGCGGTGAAAGGACTGGCAAGCGAGTCTTCAAACGGCGGCCAGTGGCCGCCGTTTGAGTACTCACAGGGTAGGGTGATCAGATAGTCCTTCCCACTTGGAGTCGACAGCATGGCAAGCGCGCCTAGAATTTGTACTCGGCGCCGATGCCTGCGTAGTTGCGGTCGTAGCCAGCCTCTGCACTTTCGTCAGTGTAGAAACCAAAAACCTTGGCCGCGCTGCTGAACTTGTAGTCGACCCCAAGGCTATAGGTTTTACCGTCCTCTTTGACAATGTCGGAATGGCCGTATTGGGCTTTCAGGGTCCACGGCTCAATCTTGTAGGCAACAGAGCCCATCCAACCGTCCTGGCGGCTACCGTCAGCCTTCTCCTGGTCTTCGAAAAGGGCACCAACCTGCAGGGAGCCAATATTGTATTGGGCGACGAAGCGCTGAACGTCACGGTCATTCTCTTCAACATCCTGGTCAACGGCGTAGGCCAGGTAAACACCGTTGTTGTCGTAAGCAATCGAGACGGAAACACCGTTTTCCCGTGTGATTTCCCTGAGTATTTCATCCCCGGCTTCATCCAGGCCGATTACCTCATAGCCAATGACTGCGTCTTTGTGGCTGATGTAAGCGGCAGAAGCTTTAAAGCCAGCGAAAGACGGAGTTGTGTACTGAAAGCTGTCTGTTTCGCGGTTGTCGCTCTTGGTAATCAGACTCTTGATGTCGCCCTCCAGGTCGTTGAACAGATCCACTTTCTTTTGGGCAACTTTTAGGGGGGTGTCAAACTTGCCGGCGATAACCTGGCCGAAACCGCCCTCCAGGCCAGCGTAGATATTGCGTTGGGAAAAGGTATCTTCGGCATCGCCGTCCATATCCACTTCGTATTCCATACGGTAGATACCCTTGATACTCTCCGTCAAAGCGATTTCACCCTTCACGCCCAGGCGGGAGGCATTGCTCTGGACGTCGGTGGCAGAGCCATCTCCCTCGTCGAAGGAGTGCAGAGTGACATTGGCTTTGCCGTAAAAATCCACTATTTCGCCTTCGTCCTGAGCAATGACCACAGTGGGGATCAGGGTAACGATGGCCAGAGAGAGCGCAGTCTTGTTCATAATCGTCTCGCACAGTTTATGGTTTTGGGCAGAGGGGGTCTTTTCGTTCACTTGTATTGGCGCCCCCTCAATCTGGTGCGGATTCTGCGTCCTAAATATTACAAAAATGTTAAACATGGCACTTTTTTTAAAATAATATGACTGATAAGTGTCATTCAGAGGTGCTAATGTCGCCGGGCGGCAGTAATAAGGTAACGATACCCCGTTTCTTTTGCCTCGCTTGTACCTGTGTTGGGTTTCTAGCTATCCCAGGCTTGATGCAAGTGCGCATGGGGGATACCGCCTGTTGATGTGAAGGCATTGAATCGGGCGGGCGCTGCGGGGAAATGGATATGCCTTATTTGTGGAGGGTATCTGGTGAGAAACAACTCTGGGGTCCCACCCTGCTGCTCTGGTTATTTTCACTGTCCATCATAGGCCTTGGTTGCCTTCCTGAACTGCCTGAAACAGGGCTGCTGCTGGGCGCCTATGTGGCATTGGCCCTGGTACTGCTGATATGGCCTCGCTACAGGCCCGCACTGATACTGCTGGCAGCTTCCCTTGCCGGTGCCGGCTGGGGCTTGTGGAGCAACCAGAAAGCGCTGCAACAACGCCTGCCCATTGAGAGACATGGCTCCGACCATCTGCTCCGAGTCCAAATCGTATCCCTGCCGGAAATCCGCTCCAGTACCGGCGATCAATGGGGCGGGTCGGTGGCAGGCAGTGTGCGTTTTCAGGCGGTGGTTTTGGGGACCCCTGCGGACACAGGGCGAAGCCCGGTTGCAGCGGGTAGCCTCTTGTATCTCACCTGGTATCGTGTCGATGCCGACACTCTGCCCCGACTGCGCGGCGACAGCCGCTGGTTGTTGCCGGTGCGCCTGATGCGCCCGCGGGGCAGTGTGAACCCTCACAGTTTTGATTTTGAGCAATGGCTTCTGCAACGGGGGATATATGCAACGGGCTATGTGCGTCCTGGAGATGCGACCCCGCTGTGGTTGGGGCAGGGTACGGGAATCGTGTCGCTGCGTGGTGTGCTGCGCGACAGGCTGCACGCACTGCCGGTGGGGCGGACAGCACTGATCAGTGCGCTGTTGCTGGGCGATCGCAGCGGTCTTGTTCAGGCGGATCGAGATCTGCTGAAGCGGACCGGTACAGCGCATCTGCTAGCGATTTCCGGGCTGCATGTGGGAATGGTCGCGGGATTTCTATTGCTTTTCGGTCATGGTATTGCCCGGGGCGCCGGTATTTTGACAGGCACCACCCCCGCTGTCCTGCCTGTGGTATTGGCTCTGGCGGGCACCCTGATCTATACCCTGCTAGCCGGTGCGCCCCTCTCAGCGCAGAGGGCGTTGGTGATGACCTGGGTCTTGCTGCTGGGTTGGCATTGGCGGCGTCGTATAGGTGCCGGCATTGCCTTTGCCCTGGCACTTGCCCTGGTGCTAGTCCTGCAGCCGCTGGCTTTTTACGCAGTGGGATTCTGGTTGTCGTTCAGTGCAGTCGCAGCCCTGCTGTTGGGTTTCAGGGGGCGCTTGGCACTGGGACCTGTGCCGGTATCGACTTCCCAGGTGTCGGAAGCAGAGGCCTATCCCGCAATGCAACCCCTGTGGCTCACCCATATTCTGCAGCTGTTGCGCAGCCAGTGGCTGGTAGCTCTGGGATTGATTCTGCCTTCGGCAGTCTTTTTCTCCGGTTTCAGTGCCGGCGGTATGTTGTTTAACCTGGTAGCGATTCCCTGGTTGGGTGTGCTTATCCTACCTGTGCTGATGTTGGGCGCTCTGTTGATGGAGACGGGCTTAGGGCTTCTCTGTTTCAGGTTTGCCGGCTGGCAACTGGACCTTTTGATAAGGTGCCTGGAGACAGTGGATCGCCTGCTGCCCAGTTGGCAGACCCTGGCGGCGCCGCACGACCCAGTACTGCTGGCGGTTGCCGCGCTGGGTGTACTGGTGCTGTTGCTACCACGGGGTTGGCCGGGGCGCAAGCTGGGCTGGCTGTTTCTGCTGCCTCTGCTCCAGCCACTGCTGCCTTTGTCGATGCCGGAGCGCCAGGGGTTTCACTTCACCGCCCTGGATGTCGGTCAGGGGCTGGCCCTGGTGTTTTACTCTTCACAAGCCCATGTCGTCTATGACGCAGGTCCCCTGTCTTCAACCGGTTGGAACGCCGGTAGCGCCATAGTCGTCCCTCACCTTGCGGCGGCGCGGGCTACCACTCTGAATGCGCTGATTGTCAGCCATGGGGACAGGGATCACGCCGGTGGTGTACAGGGGGTGCTGAAGACTTTCCTGCCGGAGAGGCTGTTTGCTCCGGGGCGATTGGTATTCAAGCTGGCGGGTAATTCCAGTGTGCCAACGGAACCCTGTGTGGCCGGCAGAAGCGTCAGTATCGGCGATATCACTATTGATTGGCTCTGGCCTCAGGGAGAGGCGCTGAGCGGTACAGAAAATGACCACAGTTGTGTCGCCCTGGTACAGTGGCGCGAGGTTCGATTGTTGCTGACAGGGGATATCAGCAGTGCGGTGGAAAGCCACTTACAGCAGAGGTACCCCGACTTCCCGCCAGTGGATCTACTGGTGGCACCACACCATGGGTCCAGAACTTCGTCATCGACAAGTCTGCTGGTTTGGTCGAAGCCGAAGAGGGTTGTTTTTAGCGCAGGTTTCCGCCATCACTTTGGCCATCCCCATGCCGAAGTGGTCGAGCGTTACCGCACAATGGGCACGCAAATCTTCAATACCGCGCAAAGTGGCGCGGTGGCATTTACTTGGCGGGAAGGCATCGGCCAGCCCCAGGTGAACCTGGCCCGCTCCGCTGCGCGGTTTTGGTATGCGGGTCACAGCGATGAGACAGGACATGGTAGAGGACTTAGCCGCCGGGAGTAGCTGTGATAAAGTGCTGAACCCGTATCTGTTATGCAGTAGATACACTCCCGGAATCCCTCTCGCTGTTTAGGGCTGAGAAACGTGTTAGAAATCATAAAATCCGGTGGCTGGCTGATGCTGCCGATCCTGCTCTGTTCCGTTGCTGTGATTGCGATCTGTATTGAACGCTTGTGGACATTGCACCCTCAGCGCATAGCGCCGCCAACCCTGTTGAGTGAAGTTTGGGGGTGGCTGAAAAACAATCCGGTACAGGCGGAGCAACTCAAAGCGTTGCGGGACTCCAGCCCCCTGGGGCGCATTTTTGCCTCCGGCCTGTCCAGTTCCCGCTATGGTCGCGAGGTGATGAAAGACAGTATTGAGGAGACTGCGAATCAAGTGGTACATGAACTCGAGCGCTATTTGGGTGTGTTGGGCACGATTGCAGCAGTTGCGCCATTGATTGGCCTGCTCGGCACCGTGATTGGCATGATCCAGGTTTTTACCGCCATTATGCTGGAGGGAACCGGTAATGCCGGGGTACTGGCCGGAGGTATCAGCCAGGCCTTGATCACCACCGCTGCAGGCCTGACCGTGGCTATTCCCGCGCTGATGGCGCACAGATATTTCCAGCGCCGGGTGGATGCCATTGTGGTTGCGATGGAACAGGAGGCCGTAAAGCTTGTGGATGTTTTGCACAGTGACCGCAACATCAAAGCTGTAGCCTGAGCGAGGTTGCAGCCGATGCACTTTCGCCGCCAAGCCAAAGAGTCTGATGGAGTGAACCTCACGCCGCTGATTGACGTGGTTTTTCTCCTATTGATTTTCTTTATGGTGTCTACCACTTTTACCAAAGAGAGCCACCTCAAGCTGAATCTGCCGGAAGCCGCTGGACCCCAGGCGGCAGAGGAACCCCGTGCTGTGGAAATTTTGATCAGCGCAGACGGTACTTACGCCGTGGAGGGCCAGGCGTTGATCAACAAAAAACTGACCACCTTGAAATCCGCACTGTCAGAAGTTTCCGCAGGCGAGTACAATCGCCCGCTTGTGATCACCGCTGACGCCACTGCCCACCATCAGGCCGTGGTTCGGGCACTGGATGCCGCTGGACAGTTGGGCTTTGTCAACCTAAGCATTACTACACGGCAACCGGAACAAAACTAGCGCGCAGAGCCTGTATCTGGCTGTGACAGATGGTGGGCTTCACGCGTGAATGCACCCCGTTTGGGTGCGTCCATTCATTGGTCTGTATGAAGAGAGTAACCCCGCTCCCCAGCAAACCGCAACACGGGGCGCAAACCTATCGCCGACTACTCATTTACGCCCGGCCGCATATCGCCATTTTTGGTGTTGCAGTCTTGGGGTTTTTGCTGTTTTCTGTGATGGGCGTCAGCTTGATTGCCGTTACCGAGCTGCTGCTCGATGCCGTGGGGGCAGGTATTTCGGAAAAGCGCGGCTTTCTCTCCAAATTTGTGGCTTCCCACTATCCCGGTGGCGTGATGCCCCAGGAAACCGCGCGCTGGCTGGTACCTCTGGCGATGCTGTTGATTATTGTGTTGCGGGCGCTGGGCAACTTTATTGGCAGCTACGGCCTTGCCTACGTGGCACGCGCGGTGATTCATCAGCTTCGCACCGAATTGTTCGAAAAGATCGGTCAGCTCCCCAGTGCCTATTTTGACCGTTATACCGGCGCCTACCTGATTTCCAAAGTTTCCTATAACGTTGAGCAGGTAACCAATGCCATCACCAAGGCGATCAAGGTGCTTTTCCGTGAATCCTTTACCACGCTCGGCTTGTTGATATACCTGCTGTTGGTGAACTGGAAACTCACTTTGACCTTTTTTCTGTTTGCGCCGCTGATCGCTTTTATTGTGCGGGTAGTTGGCAAGCGATTTCGAAAATTGAGTCATCGCATTCAGAACTCCATGGGAGATGTTACCCATGTCACCCAGGAAGCTATCAATGGCTACCAGGTTGTGCGCATGTACGGTGGTCAGGCCTATGAGCGTTCCCGCTTTCTGTCTGCCAGTGACAATAATCGCAGACAATTTATGAAATTGGTGGTGACTAATACTGCCAGTGTGTCGGTTATCCAGATTTTGGTAGGGCTCTCGACGGCCACTATTGTATGGCTGGCCTTGGCACCGGGAATGGTGGAGTCCATGACTGCCGGGGTTTTTGCCGCCTATATCGGTGCTGCGGCCTCCCTGGCAAAACCGGTGCGCAGTCTCTCTGAGGTGTTTGCGGATATTCAAAAAGGCATTGCTGCGGCAGAGAGCATCTTCGAGGTAATGGATGCGCCCAAGGAACCCCAGGGGGGTAACCAGAGATTATCCAGACCGGTGCGTGGGGCGGTCAGTTTTGATGCGCTGGAGTTCAGCTATGACGAGGCCGCACCGAAAGTACTTGAAAGGATCAGCTTTTCTGTGGGAGCGGGGGAAACTGTGGCTCTGGTCGGGGCCTCGGGTTCCGGCAAAAGCACCCTGGTAAGCCTGCTGGCCCGTTTTTATGAACCCAGTGGCGGGCGTATTCTAGTGGATGGCACAGATATCTCCACTGTACCTGTCACCGAATTGCGTCGTCATATCAGCATGGTATCGCAGAATATTGTTCTGTTTAACGATACCGTTTACCGCAATATCGCCTATGGCGAACTGGAAAATGCTCCTCGTAAAAATGTACTGCGCGCCATAGAGCAGGCGCATGCGGCTCAGTTTATTGAAGCATTGCCTCAGGGGCTGGAGACCGCTCTGGGTGACAATGCGCAGACACTCTCCGGCGGCCAGCGCCAGCGCCTGTCAATTGCACGAGCCCTGCTCAAGGATGCCCCCATTCTTATTCTGGATGAGGCGACTTCAGCATTGGATAATGAATCCGAAAGCCATATTCAGGCCGCCCTGAAAGAGGTGATGAAAAACCGCACGACGTTTGTCATTGCCCATCGCCTGAGTACGATTGAAAATGCAGACCGTATCCTGGTGATGGAGAGGGGCCGTATAGTGGAGAGCGGCGATCACTCGGAGTTGCTCGCACGCGGTGGGCATTATGCCGTATTGTTGCAACGGCAGACGATGGGGTAGGGCACGGGGATGTCACTGGAAGACTGGTTCAACAGGCGCTGGTATCCAAAAAAGGGCGGGGGGCGGGCTCTCTATCTGCTCACACCGCTGGAGATACTCTACCGTCAATTGAGCGAGCGGCGCAGGATCAGGAAGGCCCGCAGGCCGCCACTGCCACTGCCGGTCATTGTAGTGGGTAATATCACCGTTGGTGGTGCCGGCAAAACGCCGTTGGTTGCGGAACTCGCGCGCTGGTTGAAAGAGCGAGGCAGAAACCCCGGTATTGTCAGTCGCGGATATGGCGGGCGGGCCAGGCGCTACCCCTACCAGGTGACGGCTCAATCACACCCGCTGGAATGCGGGGATGAACCCCTGATGTTGCACCTGATTTCCGGCGTGCCGGTGATGGTTTCCCCCAATCGCACAGAGGCAGCCCGGGCACTGATTGATTATCACCAGTGCGATGTCATTTTGTCCGATGATGGTTTGCAGCACTACAGTCTTTGGCGCAGCCTGGAAATTTGTGTGGTGGATGGCCTGCGCGGTCTCGGCAATGGGCATATGTTGCCGTGCGGCCCTCTGAGAGAGCCCCAAACGCGTTTGCGGACTGTGGATATTGTGGTGAGTAGCGGCGAGCCCGATACGTGCGTCAGGCAACAGTGCGGGGATCTGCTGGATTTCCCGATGACACTGGAGCCCTCTTGTTGGCACCAATTCAACCTCGATCAGACTTCTACACTGCGATTGCCCTCGGGGCCGGAACCCGGTCCCTGCCACGGAGTGGCGGCGATCGGTAACCCCCGGCGCTTTTTCCGCACGCTCCGCCAACTGGGCTTTAGGGTGATGGAGCAGCCCTTTGCTGACCACCATCAATTCAGCCCCCAGGAACTGCACTTTGATGGTAAAACACCGGTCATCATGACGATGAAAGATGCGGTAAAATGCCGCGATTTCTGGCAGAGCCACTGGTGGGCGCTGGAGGTGCGCGCCAGGTTACCCGATTTGTTCTACCAAAAGGTGCACCGGCACCTGCAGCTGTTTTCTGATGATGAAAAATAATTGCCCTTTCGATGTCATTATCCCCGCCCGTTTCGCCGCCAGCCGATTACCGGGCAAGCCCCTGGCGGATATTGCTGGCAAACCCATGGTGCAGCACGTCTATGAACGAGCGCGGGAAAGCAGCGCCGAAAGGGTGATTGTCGCCACTGATGATATGCGCGTAGCCGAAGTCGTGCGGGCATTTGGTGGGGCGGTGTGTATGACCTCGGCGGATCATGCCTCCGGCACTGATCGCCTGCAGGAAGTGGCAATGAATCTGGGGTTTGCCGACGACCGTATACTGGTGAATGTGCAAGGGGATGAGCCTCTGATCCCGGCCCCGGTTATCAACCAGGTTGCACAAAATCTCGCGGCAAACGCCCGTGTCGGTGTGGCCACCCTGGCGGAGCCTATTCAGACCCTGGATGACTTTCGCAATCCGAATATTGTAAAAGTCGTCGCTGCCAAATCGGGGATGGCGCGTTATTTTTCCCGCGCACCCATACCCTGGCCGAGGGACGCCTTTAGCCTGGAAGCCACGGAACTGCCCGCTGGTCTGGAACCCCGCCGACATATTGGCATCTATGCCTATCGGGTGGCGCTGCTGACAAGCTTTGTATCCTGGCCCGTGGCCCCGCTTGAGCGGTTCGAAGCTCTGGAACAGCTGCGTTTTTTGTACCACGATGAACATATTCATGTAGCCGATGCCTGTGCGGCAGTGCCTGGTGGTATAGATACGGAGTGGGATCTTCAGCGCGTACGAGCGCTTTTCGGCTAAAGCTGTTTTCCGATGATAGAATCCGATATCGATTTACAACCCCACAATACCCTGGCAATTTCTGCTCAGAGTGCCCATTTTGCGCGGGTGCAAACACTGGATCAGTTGCGGGAAGCTCTGACCTTTGCGCGGCAGCGGCGCCTTCCTATTTTACCCTTGGGTGGCGGCAGCAATATCGTCTTGACAGGGGATTTTCCCGGCCTGGCTATCCAGTTGGATCTTCGGGGTCTTTCAGTCAAGTCTGGCGACTTTGGCCACACTGTCAGTGCCGCTGCCGGAGAGAATTGGCATCAATTGGTGATGACAACGGTAGAGAAGGGATTGGGCGGGCTGGAAAATCTTGCCTTGATCCCGGGTAAAGTGGGTGCAGCACCAATTCAAAATATCGGTGCCTATGGAATCGAGTTGCGCGATCGTTTTAGCAGCTTGCAGGCAATGGAAATTGCCAGCGGGGAAATACATAGATTCGATACTGGAGACTGTGCCTTTGCCTACCGCGATAGCGTATTCAAGGGTTCACTACGAGACCAGTACATCATCACCCAAGTGAGCCTGGCGCTTCCCGGCGCATGGGAGCCCTGTATCGGCTATCCCGCACTACATGGGTATCTGCAAAAGCGCAATTGGGAGAGTGGCGCGCTGACGCCGGCTGTGGTGGCGCAGGCAGTGACGGATATCCGCAATAGCAAATTGCCGTTGCCGGAGATCATTCCCAATGCTGGCAGCTTTTTCAAGAACCCTGTCGTAGAAACCGCGCTCTATGAAAGCCTCAAAGCGGTACACCCGGGTTTGGTGGCTTTTGCGGCGGGGGATCGCTGGAAGTTGGCTGCGGCATGGCTGATTGATCGCGCCGGTTGGCGGGGGGTCCGGCGCAATGCTGTGGGGGTTCACGATTCGCAGGCTCTAGTGCTGGTCAACCCCGGCAGGGGCAGTGGGGAGGAACTGACGGGGCTGGCCGAGGAGATCGCCGCTGACGTGTATGCCAAATTTGGCGTGTCACTGGAGCCTGAGCCACGCTACTATCCGTAGCGGAGCGCTCCAGTTGAAAGGCAGCTTGCTGACGGCGCCGATCCAGCGTTTTCAACAGCTCTGTTATTCCCATATTGCTCCCAGTGTTTTATGCAGTTACCGCTCAACACGGATTTTATAGGAAATTTCGGTGCCTAATTACCTGTATGTCATATAATTCAACAGATATTTGTGACGTGGTATATACTTTAGTTTATATAGCTGAAAGAAATTGAATGTGGGGAATATATTTCGAATCCTATTATCCATAGAATCTTTGCTATTTGGCTTTTTGCCATGCAAATTGTGCGAAATAAAAACCTGTTGATCACAGGAAAATAACTTGGTACGTTTTTACAGTGTAACGATTGCCAATAAACGCAGCAGATTTCTTTGCCGATCAGACTTTTTGGCAGCATTTGAAACGGCAGCTTTGTTTTGCGGTAGCGTTTTTGTTTGGTATGTTGTCGTTGGATTCTCGGGGTGGATCTGTGCGGGGCAGTTTCCCCGCAATTAAAAAGAAGAAGGCAGTTTTGAGGGCACAGGCGGTGGGGATGAATACGCTGCGCAATCACTGCACTTATCCGTAGTTGGGGATAGCTTGATCAAAGTCTTGGTGGTAGACGATCACGATCTTGTGCGAATGGGGATTTCGCGCATGTTGAGTGACGTCGAGGGTGTAGAGGTGGTTGGTGAGGCAAATTGTGGCGAGGAAGCCTTGGAATTTGTGCGCCAGCGTGAAGTCGACGTGATTCTCATGGATGTAAAAATGCCCGGCATGGGTGGGCTCGAAGCGACAAGAAAACTGCTGCACCGTTGTCCGCAGGCGAAAGTTGTCGCAGTGAGCGCCCTGGATGACGATTTGTTCCCCGGTCGATTGATAGAGGCGGGCGCCCGCGGGTATGTCACCAAAGGCGCTGACCTGGCAGAGATGGTTAAGGCAATTCGGACCGTGGTGTCCGGCAAGATGCATATCAGCAGCGCCATGGCGACGAAAATGGCACTGCGCAATGTCTCCGGTCACGCGGGCAACCGCTCCCCGTTCGAAAAACTTTCCAAGCGTGAACTCCAGACCGCTGATATGATCGTCAATGGGGCCAAGGTTGCAGAGATCGCTCAGGCGCTCTCTGTCAGCCCCAAAACAGTAAACAGCTACCGTTACAGGATTTTCGAGAAGCTGAATATCAGCAGTGATGTTGAATTGACCCTGCTCGCAATCAAATACCAGATACTCGATCCCGAAGGGGCCTTTTAATTTCAGCGGGCAGGTGCCAGCCTAGTAAAATTGACTGCCAGATGTTTGACAGCAAGCGTTTTCTTTCCTCCGTTACCCGAAAGCCGGGTGTCTACCAGATGTTTGACGCCGACAACCATATTCTCTATGTGGGCAAGGCGAAAAACCTGCGCAATCGCCTTTCCAGTTATTTTCGCAGTTCCGGTCTCACTACCAAGACCATGGCACTGGTGCAGCGCATCAACACCATAGAGGTTACGGTTACGCGCAGCGAGACGGAAGCGCTGGTACTAGAGCAAAGCCTGATCAAGTCGCAGTGCCCACCATACAATGTCATGCTGAAAGATGACAAAGGTTATCCTTATATCTTTCTTTCAAGTAGCGATACTTTCCCTCGCATTGGCTTGCATCGCGGTGCCAAATGCCGGAAGGGGCGTTATTTTGGCCCTTTTCCCAATGCGTCCTCAGTGCGTGAGAGTCTGAATTTCCTGCAAAAGACCTTTCGTATCCGCTCCTGTGAAGACAGCGTCTTTCGCAACCGCTCACGACCTTGTCTGCAATATCAAATTCAGCGTTGCACGGCGCCCTGTGTGCATTTTATCGGGGAGAAGGAGTACCGTCAGGATGTGCGTCATGCCGAGATGTTCCTCACTGGTAAGAACGACAGTATTATTCGAGAATTGGCTGATGAAATGGACGATGCCTCCAGAGCCTTGGCCTTCGAGAAAGCCGCGCGCTTGCGCGACCAGATCTCCACACTGCGACGCCTCCAGGCTGATCAGGTGGCTGAGGGCGACAGCGGTGATGTGGACGTGCTTGGGGTTGCCAGTGAGGCTGGCAGCTGTTGTGTACACGTGCTGTTTATTCGCTTGGGGAGAATATTGGGCAGTCGCAGTTTTTTTCCCAGCGAGCGTCTCGGGTTGAGTCATGCAGCGCTGTTATCCGCCTTTGTGCCGCAGTTCTATATCGGCAGTCCACGGGAAATCCCCCGCGAAATTCTCGTATCCGAAGCCCTGGAGGATGTGGTGCCGCTGCAGCAGGCCCTGGGCGCACAGGGAGGGCACGAGGTTGCTATAGCACACAAATTGCGCGGTAAACGCGCCACCTGGGTGGAGATGGCCGAACAGGCGGCCCGACAGAATTTGAGCAGCCGCACCGCCGCACAGCGGAGACTGTTTGACCGTTTTGAGGCACTGCAGGACGTGTTGGATCTGGAGCAGCTTCCGGAGAGGCTGGAGTGCTTCGATATCAGCCATTCATCAGGTGAAGCGACGGTGGCATCATGTGTTGTATTTGATACCGCTGGCCCGGTCAAATCGGACTACCGCCGGTTCAATATTAAGGGCATCCAGGCTGGAGATGATTATGCGGCCATGGGTCAGGCGCTCAAGCGACGCTATACCCGCTTGTCGGGAGGCGAGGGCAAGTTCCCCAATATTCTGTTGATTGATGGCGGAAAGGGCCAGGTTAACCAAGCGTTAGACGCGCTCAATGCGCTGGGTGTGGTTGGCGTACAGATTATTGGCATTGCTAAGGGCGCCACGCGCAAAGCGGGCTTTGAGACCCTGTATGTGGTTTCCAGTAACAAAGAGCTTGTACTGTCTGCCGACTCGCCCGCTTTGCATTTGATTCAACGGGTTCGCGACGAGGCACATCGATTTGCCATTGTGGGTCACCGGGCGCGCCGGGACAAAAAGCGGCGGGAGTCACCCCTGGAGGGCATTGCCGGGGTGGGGCCCGCCCGCCGGCGGGCGTTGCTGCGCCATTTTGGTGGCCTGCAGGAAGTCAAACGGGCCACAGCGGCAGAAATTGCCAGTGTGGAGGGAATCAGCCGCAAACTCGCACAAACTATATACTCGGTACTGCATCAGGAATAGTCGTGCGATAGAACTGAAGAACTATTGCCCGGCTATTTCATCGGGTGTTTCATTTTGTGCAACGACTTGTTAACGTATGTCCCCTCACAAGAACAGAGAAAAATATGACACTTGCCAACCAGCTGACATTGCTTCGTGTCGGTTTGATACCTGTCTTGGTGGTGGTTTTCTACCTGCCGTATCAGTGGAGCTATGTGGCATCGGCAGTGATTTTTGCCGCTGCCGCCGCAACCGACTGGCTCGACGGTTACCTGGCAAGAAAACTGAATCAGAGTACGGCATTTGGCGCCTTCCTGGATCCCGTCGCAGACAAACTGATGGTGGCTACCGCCCTGGTGCTACTTGTGGGCCTGCATAAGAATGCCTGGTTCACTATTGCAGCGGCAGTGATTATCTGCCGGGAGATTGCGGTGTCTGGACTGCGGGAATGGATGGCGGAATTCGGCCAACGCAGCAGTGTTGCCGTATCCTATGTGGGCAAGGTCAAGACTACGGCACAGATGGCGGCAATTATTGTGCTGCTTGCCTTCGATGTGCGGGAGTATCCGCTGATGGAAACGCTCGGGTATCTACTACTGTATATTGCCGCTGCCCTGACCTTGTGGACCATGGTTATGTACCTGCGCGCAGCCTGGCCGGCACTGATGGCAAATCATCACAACCCCTCCTAGTCCACTGTCTGATCAAGTCACGGTCGTTACCCATTGGCGCCTGTGGCGAAGGCGTTACTGCAGCCGCAATATGCCCGTCGCCGCCCATTGTGATGATTGAACGGGCGTTTCTCACCTCATCCTTTTGTTGTCAATCTTCTAGAGTTCACATTGAGCCACGAGTATTTGTGTCGTGATGTTGATTCAGGAGCCAGTTAATCGCTGTTGCGCCCGCCATGGAACCCGAACTGTGCCAGTGAAGGGCAGACTCATTGGGGCTGGACACTGTTTCCCCCGGGCTTTGGGCAAACAGGCGGACTGTAAGGGGCCCAATTGAGCTGTTGACACCGAAAAGGCGAGAGATGGCAGATAGTTAGGGCTTCTCCCAGTCGGGGCTTTGAGGAAAAAGCGCTAGTCATGTACTGGCATTGCCACCGAGTAAGCGGCAGGGCTGGAGAGGTGATCGGGATATCGTTGTTGCAACCGGTAACCCGGAAGCACAACAGAGCGAAACCGGGTTTGGCTTCTGAGGGAGCAGGTGAAGTAAGAGTGGCATATGGAGTACAGTGCCAAGAGTTTCCTGTCGTTAGTTGTTGTTTTGCTCTCTGCCCTGGGTTCGCTACCCGTTGGAGCGGCCGGCACGGCAAAAGGTCAGCTTCAGATCGAAGTGGCGAACGACGCGCCTTTCCAGACGGATAGAGATTATACCGGCGGGCTTCATTTAGCCTGGAGGCCCGCAAATAGCCCGTTTACGCTGCATTTGGGTCAGGACATCTATACTCCAGAAGATCTTACAACGACCACACCAGTCGATGGTGAGCACCCCTATGGCGGTTGGACCTATTTGGGTGTCAACTACCTCTACCAGATTTCTGCGAACTGGCGCGCTGATGTAACGCTGGATATTGGCAGCACAGGCCCGAGATCCGGCGCGCGGGTGATGCAAGAGTGGATACACAGGGCTACCGGGTCCACGGTCCCCAAAGGTTGGCAGTCCCAAATGCATAACGAATGGGGATTCATGCCTGAGTTAAAGCTGGACTACAAGCTCCCTCTGTCCGCATTTCAAAAAGGGGGACTGGTATACCGTGTAGTACCTTATCTTCGCTGGAGAAGCGGTAATATTATCAGAGACCACGGGGTTGGAGTTCGCTTGATGTTGGGCAGTCAACTGCCGGTTTTCAGCAACGTCGCAACCCAACCCGATGGTGACTTTTATTGGTTTTTTCGGGTCGGTCTTGAATATACGGCAGTAGCGAGAAATATTCTTCTGGAGGGAAATTCAAAAGTAAGGAACGGGGTAAAGCAATACAGTTATGGCGTAATTCCAGAGAAAGCGCTTGCAGTGGCTAATTTGGGAGTATTTTGGGGTTTTGATTCTTATGAGGCGGGTGTGGATATACAGTATAATTCCAAAGCCTATGCATCACAAGGCCATATAAATAGCAGCTTTTTAATTGGCGGCACACCCTCGGGAAACTTTGTGATGTCTGTCATTTTTAAAAAATTTTTTTAAAATCGAGCTACTCACAGCCTGCTTGAAAGGCACTTTGAAAAGCCGGTGAACCATAGGACCGGACCGCCGTTTGCCCTGCCAGCGCAAAAAATTGTGAGTAAAGCCTGGGTATCAAAAAATGCTGTGGTGGCGCAGCCCCAGGGAGCCAGCTCGGCTTATGTATTCTTGCCGATCCATTACTGTAGTACTGCTGAACGTTTATGGCCAATCCGCACAGGCTTGCAAATAGACCCAGCGCTTCCTGTACAGTTTGAACAGGGAAATCTCATGAACCTCACACACTTGGTTACCATCCAGGTACAGTGCTTTAAACTCCGCGGCAGAGCGCTTCAGCCCTGGCTTAACCCGGATGATCCGCAGATGTGTCCATTGGGTTGTCAGGTCTTCCAGGTGGAGATTTGGGCGGCTATCGGGGTGCCAGGTCTTGTGTAAATAGGTCAGATTGCCTGTGGCATAGGCGGTGTAGCGGCTGCGCAACAGAGATACGGCTGTATTTGGGTAGGCTTTGCCGGACAGGTAGAGGCCGCAGCAGGCTCTCAGATTTTTGCCTGAGTCGCAGGGGCAGGGTAGCACCGTCATCAAATACTCCAGATAGGCAGTTGCAGGGCAGTGTCCATTTGGTCACAGAGTGCCCTAAACACTACTTAACCCTGGATGATTGGGTCATAGAGTACCATGGCTTGACATTGTCCTGGCTTGAGATAATATACCGACCAGTCGGTTTTTATCTGAGGATCCCCAGGAGGCCATGTGCCGAAAGTCGATAAGACTACGATAGTGCGTGCGGCAGAAGCGGTGGTGCGGGAGCGGGGCGCGCGCAAGCTTACCCTGGATGCAGTGGCCGATCACTGCGGCCTCAGCAAGGGGGGCCTCATCCATCACTTTCCTACCAAGCAGTCGCTCATCAAGGCCATGCTGCAGGCAGCCGTTGACAGGGAGTATGCCAGTACCGAGGCCTTCGTCGCGTCGGGGGCCGATTTGCTGATCGCCCGGCTCAATGCCATTTTTGAACTGATGGAGGATGATGAGTCCCTGCCGCGATCTCTGATAGCGGCTGTGGCAGAGAATCCGGCACTGCTCGACCCCCTCAAGGCCAAGCAGGCGGCGCTGCGCAGTGAACTGACTGAAACCTATCGTGATCCTGAGTTGGCCCAGCTTTTGATCCTGGCGGCCCAGGGGATGTTTCTCGGACGTGTACTGGGGATTTTGGAGATTGAGGACCCAGTATTCGAGCGCTTGCACAAACGCCTGCTGATGCTTTCCTCCGATCTCGCCTAGAGCTTTGATTTCCAGTCAACCAAGTTTGTGGATAAGGACTATGAATTTGTCGATACATTGTCGTTGCTCTCTGTTCTTACTGATGGCAGCTGTTGTTCTTTTTGCAGGATGTTCCGGCTCGGAAGCAGATGAACAACAGATGAAGTACCTGTTGCCGGTCAAGGTGGCCACTGTCACCAGTGGTGCAGAATCTACCGGTCGTCAGTTTGCCGGGCGGGTAAAAGCGGTACAGAGTGTGGATCTCTCATTCCAGGTGGGCGGCAAGCTGGACCTGCTAAATTTTCTCGAGGGAGAAATTCTTCCCAAGGGTACTCTGATTGCGGAGTTGGACGATCGGGATTACCGCCGCAGGGTCAAAGAGGCCCGTGTCAATGTAGAGCTACTGGAGAAGACCCTGAAACGGCAGCGTTCTCTGGCGGGATCAAAAGTGGTATCCCAGCAACAGCTCGACGAAGTCGAGAGTAATTTCAATCTGGCAAAAGTGGCCTTGGAAAAGGCTGAACAGGACTTGGCCTATACCAAATTGCGCGTGCCCTTTGATGCGCTTGCTACCCGTCAGCTTGTGGAAAATTATACCAATGTACAGCCCGGTCAGGCCATTGTTCGGCTGCAAAATATTTCTGAAGTGCGCATACAGATTTCAGTGCCGGAAAAAATGCTGGCAACTGTCAGCAAAGACCGGATCAGTTCGGTGAATGCAGAATTTGAATTCCTGCCGGAACGGGCGTTTGCCCTTGAATACCGGGAGCACCAGACAGAGGCGGACAGCGTGACCCAGACCTATATCGTTGAACTGGGCATGCCGCGTCCAGAGAATGTGCAAATTCTCCCCGGTATGACGGCACGGGTGAAGGTGAAGCTGAAAGAGGAGAAGGGCGGTTTGTGGGTTCCGCTGGCAGCGGTCCAGACTGGTGCCGATGGCAATCCTTATGTCTGGCAGATCAATGCAGACCAGTCTGTATCCAGGGCTCCTGTCGCCCTCGGACGCACAGATGGGGAATCGGTACAAGTCGTTGAAGGCTTGTCACTTGCGATGAAACTAGTGGCCGCTGGCGGTCAACATCTCTACGAAGGTGCAAAAGTACGCAATTATGCGCAGGATTAAAATTCGTTTGATCTGTGGGCCTGGTACGGATGGGGAGGTATCTTGAAAATTTCTGACGTATTTATCCAGCGGCCTGTATACAGCTGGCTGTTGATACTGATTTGCCTAATCGGTGGTCTCTGGGCATTGACAGATATTGGCCGTCTTGAAGATCCTGCCTTTACCATTAAAGAGGCCCGTGTTTTTACCCTGTATCCCGGTGCCAGTGCTCAGCGTGTCGAAGAGGAGGTGACCGAAAAGCTTGAGGTTGCGATCCAGCAGATGGGACAGCTGGATAAGGTGACGTCCACTTCCAGTCCCGGCATGTCGGAAATTCGGGTGCGGATCAAGGATCAGTATAATTCGGAGGAGTTGGCACAGGTTTGGGATGAATTGCGCCGCAAGGTCAACGATGCGCAGAGTGAGCTGCCCAATGGTGCCATGCGATCTGTGGTCAACGACGATTTCGGTGAAGTGTACGGCATTTACTATGCTGTGACCGGTGACGGCTTTTCGCAGGCGGAGATGCGCGAAATCACCAAAGCCATCCACCGCGAGCTACTGGGTGTTGAAGGGGTGGCCAAGGTATCTCGCTCTGGCATTATTGATGATGTGGCCTACCTGGATATTGATGAATCCCGCCTCGCGCAGTTTGGTTTCTCCCTGGACGATCTGGCCCAGGTGCTTCAGGGGGAAAGCGCCACGCAACAAGAGGGGGAAATTGGGGAACAGGACCTGCGCACCCGTATTGTGGTGGACAATCCGGCCAGTGATTTGGGAGCAGTTCGCAATATTCTGGTGGGTGTTCCCGGTTCCACCGCTATGCTGGCAGTGCGGGATATTGCCGATGTTTCTCTGGGTTACAATGGAAATCCGGATTTTATCGCGCGTTTTAATGGTAAACCGGCCATTTTGATTGGTGTGGCAGGTGCTGTGGACACCAATATCGTCGATGTAGGGATGGCTGTTGGAGCGAAACTGGCTGAACTCAAGCAGAGCTTGCCCCTGGGTGTGGAAATTCACCCGGTTTACGAACAGCACATAGTGGTGGAGGAAAGTGTCAAGGGGTTCCTGTTCAATCTGGTTTCTTCCATAGTGATTGTTACCCTCGTACTCTGTATGTTTATGGGCTGGCGCTCTGGTGTGGTTGTCGGTGTTGTGCTCGGCCTTACTGTGCTCGGTACCGTACTGATTATGAATCTGTTTGGCTTGAATCTGCAGCGCATTTCTCTCGGTGCCCTGATCATCGCCATGGGGATGCTCGTGGATAATGCCATTGTGGTGGCTGAAGGGATGCTGATGGGAGTGCAGCGGAAAGAGGCCCCCCAAAGTGCTGCCCAGCGTGTGGTACGTCAGACATTCTGGCCGCTACTGGGGGCGACCATCATCGGTATTATGGCCTTTTCCGGAATCGGTTTATCCGATGATGCCACTGGTGAATTTCTCTTCTCTCTGTTTGCAGTGATTGGTATTTCCCTGGTGCTCAGCTGGGTGCTGGCAATCACGATTACGCCTTATCTGGGATATCACCTGTTCAGGCCGGTAAAAACTGCCAAAAGTGATGAGGATCTTTACAGTGGACGCTTTTATCGCATGTATGCCCGGGCACTGACCGGTGCCTTGAATCGACGCGGCCGCACTATTTCCGTGCTGGTTGTGGTGACATTGCTCAGTTATATCGGTTTTGGTTTTGTCAAACAGGGCTTTTTCCCTAACTCCAACGCCCCCCTGTTTTATGTGAACTACTTCCTGCCCCAGGGCAGCGATATCAAGCGCACTGAAAGCGCGCTGCAGAAGGCCACCGAGTTTATGTTGGCGCAGGATGAAGTAATTTCCGTAACAGCCGTTGCCGGCAGGGGGGCGGACCGTTTTATGTTGACTTACGCTTCTGAGCCACCCAACTCAGCTTATGGGCAGTTAATCGTGCGTACGGAGAATCGTGAGCAGATTGCGGGGTTGATTCAGCGTGCCAGAACCGCACTGCGCGACACACAACCGGAGGCCTTGATCACTTTCAAACGCCTGGTGTTTGGCCCCGGCGGGGGTGCGGATGTGGAAGTGCGTATCTCGGGTCAGGATTTCAATACCCTGCGTGCTCTGGCTGAGGAGGTGGAGCAGCTTTTCCGGGAAAACGATTTGGAAGATATCCGACATAACTGGCGCAGCAGAGCACCCACTGTACGTGTGCATCTCGACCCTGAGCGGGCGCGTGTAGCAGGGGTGACCAATACGGATATCAGCCGCACTATCCAGTTTGCCACATCTGGCTACCGTGTGGGGGAGTTCGAAAGTGGAGACCGGATTATCCCGATTGTTGCGCGTATGCCTGAGGAGGATCGCAACCGGGTTGGCTCCCTGCCCGACCGGCTTGTATGGAGTCCCAATGAGCAGGGGTATATCCCCGCCGGTCAATTGGTTAAGGAATTTGAGACCACGGCGGAAGAGAGCCTGATACAGCGTCGCAACCGGGTACCCACTATTACAATCAGTGCGGAAGCGCCCGAGGGCGTAACTGCCATGGCCGCATTCAGTAGAATCCAGAAGGGTGTGGAGAGCCTGTCATTGCCCGCGGGTTATGCAGTGGCGTTTGGTGGTGAATATGAAAGTTCCTCTGATGCACAGGAATCCCTCGGCAAGAAGCTGCCACTTGGCTTTCTGGTCATGGTGCTGGTCTCTGTTTTGCTATTTGGCACCGTGCGTGAACCGCTGATCATCTGGCTGGTTGTGCCTATGTCTCTGGTGGGCGTGGTGGTTGGTCTGTTACTGACAGGGCTGCCTTTTGGTTTTATGTCGCTGCTCGGCGTACTGAGCCTGTCCGGCATGTTGATCAAAAATGCCGTGGTACTGGTGGATGAAATTGAGGTGCAGACCGAAATGGGCCTTCCGCGCCTGACGGCAATCCAGAGCGCCAGTGTCAGTCGTTTGCGCCCGGTATTTCTCGCTGCGGTTACGACCATACTGGGTATGTCGCCGCTACTGTTTGATGCATTCTTTGCCGATATGGCAGTAACGATCATGGGTGGACTGGGTTTTGCAACGGTGCTGACTCTGATCGCGGTGCCGGTTTTCTACGCAGTTTTCCACAGGGTAAAACCCACTGAGGTAACCGCTGATGAAGAGTATTCCAGGCGAGATCTGCAGCGGCAACCCTGCACAGAACCTGTGTCTGCCTAGACTAGGGGAGGGCCCGGGGAAAAACCGGCATACGGGGTAAATCGGGGGGGAAAGGCTGACTTTTGCTCCCGTTTAATTACTAGGCATATTCCCAGAGCTGAATTTATTCTTTTTGAAATTTCCGCATAAACGATTCCTGCTTTAAGCCTATACTTACCGGTTGAAATTTGAAGTATAAGCGATAGCCTTAAGGAGATATTTCCTCTAAGCTGCTCATTTGGATTTGATTGGTAGTCGTTGTATGAGTGTTCGGTCAATTTCGAAGCCACTGGTGGCTCTGTCTTTCTTTTTATTTGGTTTTTCTACGGCAGCGATACCCTATAAATGCACAGAGTGGCTGCCCCGCTGGTCTGATTTCGACAACGACTGCCAGGATACCCGCCACGAACTGTTAATTCGTTTCTCCCTCTCCCCGGTGCGTTTTACCCACAACAATGGCTGTAAGGTGGATGCTGGATTGTGGTTGGACCCTTATACCGGCAATTTTTACAATAAGGCATCAGATCTGGATGTGGAGCATATAGTACCTTTGAAATGGGCCCATGATCACGGTGGGGCAGAATGGAGCCGTGAGCGCAAACGGCAATTTGCGGAGGATATGGAAAACCTGTGGCTGGTGGATGATGGACACAACCAGAGCAAGGGGCACAAAGGCCCCGATCAATGGATGCCGCCTTACGCACCGGTGGGAAAAGTTTATGTTCGACGTTTTATGGCTATTGTGAAAAAGTATGACTTGCACCTGAGTGTAGTGGAGTACGAGCATTTCTCGGCACTGGCGGGTGAACCCTGAGGTGCGGAGAGTGGCTATCTGTCCCAGTCTTGTGATTTTAGATGGTATTTTGTTGTAAATTGGAATCAACGGGCGATTATGCGGGCACGTTTATCAGTCTTTATTGAATATTTTCGGCGCTGCTATCTGGCGGACAGCCACGACCTGTCACTATCCAATATTATCCGATTGCCCACTAACCGCCGTTTGTTTTTGGAAGAGCAAGATTACCTCAGCAGCGGCGAACTGCCTCGAATACCATTGATCAGCCCTGTTGCGGCAAAGTTGGCGCAGTTGGCCGATACTTATCGAAAAGAGCGCCGTCTGGTTTATGCCTGTTTTTTTGTCTGCGGCACGCTTACCACTCAAGGAGGCTTTATCAGCAGGCGCACACTGTGTTCACCACTTCTGTATTTTCCCGCTCGAATTTACCGCGAAGATGACTATTTTGCCGAGATAAATACCACCGATATCCGCATTAATCTGCCCCTGCTGCGATTGATTCTGAAGCCGGATATCGACCCGGTGGTGATGAATACTTTTCCATTGCCCCGGCTTCCCATGGATGCCTCCCAGGTAGCGGATATGGGGCGTTGGCTGCAGAAATACAGTCTGTTGGCAGAGGTTGAGGAACTGGTCCGCTGGCCAAACTTTCAGCCTGGGACACTGGTGCAGGAACGGATGAAGACATCACAACTGGGGCCAGTCAGTGCCGGTGCGTTGATTCTGGCGGACAGGTCCAGGGGCTCTCGCGGAGTTCTGCACGAACTTGGTCAATTGGCCCAGGCACGCAATCTCCCGGCTCCTTTACAGATTGCCTTGGGAGGAGAGCCTGCTCAGGTTATTGAAAGCAACAGCGAGCCTGAAATGTAGCCGGGGCTCTTCAGTGATGCCCAGAAGGGGGCATTGCGCAATGCGGCACGTTTACCGCTCAGCCTTGTGTCAGGCCCTCCGGGTACGGGCAAGAGTTTTACCATTGCCGCTATGGCGATCGACCAAATGCTGCATGGCAACTCAGTGCTGGTTGTCTCAAAAACCTCCGAAGCCATTGATGTTGTCAGAAACAAGTTACAGGAGCCCTATGGGCTGACTGAGGGCTATGTACATGCGGGCGAACAAAGTTTTGTTCGCAGTTTAAGGGCCCGCCTCGATACCCTGCTCAAGGAGGGGGTTGATTTGTCGGAGGTGAGCGCCGCCAAGTTAAAACGCAACCTGAGAGCTACGAATCAATTATTGCGCAAGGCCGAGCGTCGCTTTGCGCGGGCGCTGTGGCTGGCCAAGGTTCTCGGCCCCGGACGCTGGGTAGCCTGGGTATTGCGTATAGGGGCACCACTGTTTGGCCGGGACCTGCGGACAGAAGACTTGTGGGACTTCCAGGATGTTATCAGCCAGCTGCGTCACTGTTTTGAACGCCAGGCTGCCCGTTACATCAATGCCTATCGCCAGGAAAAGCTTGCCCGGTTATTAAGTAATGAGCGGCGCAGCCTGGCCAGCTTTCATCAAGCACTGCGGGCGAGGAATTCAAAAACCCAGGCGGAACGATTTGCGCAGACGAATATGCAACTTGTCCTACAAGCCTACCCTGTCTGGCTTGCAAGTCTGGACGAACTCAATGAAATATTGCCGCTTTCAGGTGGCATGTTTGACCTGGTGATCTTTGACGAATCCACCCAGTGCGATATTGCAAATGCGCTTCCAGCACTCTACCGGGCAAAACGCGCGGTTGTGGTGGGGGACGGCAAGCAGCTGCGACATGTCTCCTTTCTTCCGGCAAACCAGCAGCAGCGCCTGTGGAAGGCAGTGGTGCAGTGCGGCGAGTTACCGGAGGTATTTAGTTACCGGGACCAATCCCTGCTGGATTTGGTATGTGATGCCCTTGACAGTCAGGATGCGGTGACCCTGCTCGATGAGCACTATCGAAGCCAACCCGAGCTGATCGCCTTCAGTAACCATGCGTTTTATGCCGATCGTCTCAAGGTTATGCAGGCGCGGCCAGGGAACTCCCGTGCGCCGGCGCTGACTTTTCACCGGCTGGAGGGGCGAAGGGCCAGAAACGGCAGAAACAGGGTTGAGAAAGACTGGGTCATATCCCAGTTGCGCGAGCATTTTAACCGCTACGAAAATGCGCCGCTAAAGCCGTCTGTGGGGGTGTTGTCTCCCTTTCGGGAACAGGCCAACTATCTGGCCGATGAGGTGTCCAGGGTATTTTCCCCTGAGAAGCGGCGCAGCTTTTTGGTACGGGTCGCCACACCCTATGGTTTTCAGGGAGAGGAGCGGGATGTGATGTTGCTCTCAATGACCATTGATAACCAATCCCTGCGGGCGGCAACCTATCTCAATCGTGCCGATATGTTTAATGTGGCGATTACTCGGGCCAAGGAACAGCAACGGGTGGCTTATTCTATCAGTCCCGAGCTGCTGTCATCAGATCACTTGCTGCGCCGTTATGTATCCTACAGTCATGGTGCAGTCTGTAGTTACCAAGAGGGAGATTATTCCTGTAAATTTGCCAGGGCGGTCAGTGCAGGCCTTGAGGCGGCGGGTATCCGGCACTGGGTCGACTTCCCCATCGCAGGCCGGCGTATCGATATCGTGTGTGAGCATCGGGGTTGCGTTCTGGGGGTGGACTTGATTGGCTACCCTGGAGAATATCAACAGCACCTTACGATCCGAAACTACAAGATTCTACACCGGGCTGGCATCCGGGTTCTGCCGCTGCCCTATCTGCAATGGTCCAGGGATAAGCGGGAGTGCATCGCGCGAATTATCGGGGTTTTGCGGGGGGGAGCAGTGCGGGAAAGTGGAGACGGAGGCCATCACAGAGTGATTGATGCGGCTCCTTGACCTAAAAGATACGCCGGGACTGCTAGGCTTTAAGGGAGTCCAATTGTGACTTTCACCGAGTGCATCTATGAAACTGTGGTTGTTGATTCCCTGTTGTTGGGTATCTGCTGTAGTGGCTATGGATCTCATGGTTGCGGATGCCCAGCAGGAACAGGGCCAACGAAGTCCGACTTTGAGCTTTTGCCAGGCGCGCTTTTACGAGGAAGATGATGGTCGCCTGTATTGCAACTGGGCGGTCAACTTTCGCTATGCCTGCTTTGCCTGGTGGCCCACTGACAAGATAATTCCGGCCGGGGCAAAACTGTCAGAGCCGAAAATTGTGGGCAAGTGCGGCAACGGGGAGCCCGTGTACAAACTCCACCACTACTAGTGGGGATTTCGGAGCCCCCGGGTGTCTCCCCGCAATGGAATCAATAGCTTTCAAGGCTGAAACAGCTCTGAAATCCCGGCTGGGTATGGGTTTTCCGGCGGCTGCATCGTGTGTGATTCCGTGTACTGGCCCGGGAGAGTAGAAGATGTTAGCTTTCCTTCTGACCGGTGTTGAGTCCCTGATCCCGCAATTCCCGGGCCTGTTTGAGGATTTCAGGTATGGCGCTGTCCTCTAGGGATAAGGCGTCAATGATGGCCGCGAGCAGATCCGCTGAAAACATGCATTTGCTCACTTTGCTGCGCAGGTTTTCCGTGGTCATTGAAATACCCCTTTCGGCCAGGGCTTGGGCCAGATCACCATAGCGCATGCCCTTCAAAGCCATGGAGGCGCGCACATAGCGGGCAATGGCCTGCTTGTAGGGAGCCAGTGCCTGCTGATTGCCAAGGCTTTGCTTGTGGTCCATGAGCTTTACTCCATTCTGGTTGAAATCAGATAAGTGGCAAATAGTAGCTTTTTGTGTATTATTTGCAATATAAGTTTGAAGTAATCTATTGACTGTTGTCTTTTTGATGCTATATTCGTGACCAATATTCCACAGTAAGGGGGTTGAAATGACCTGGAACAATGAGAGCCTGCGCCAGCTGGCAGAAAGCCATACCGGCTGGGTAGTGGAGCCTGAGGGGGACTGCCTCAGTATTTCCAACGATGAGGGTGTTGATGCCTTTGTCTATGTGGGTGAAAAGCAGATCGTTGTCGAGAGTATTCTGTTTCCGGTGAGCCAGGTTGGCGATGTGGCTGCGCTCAATGAGATGGTGCTACAAACCCATCAGCTGGTTCCCCTGACTGCTATCGCGGTTAAGAATATTGGCGGTGAGCACTATTACGTTGCCTTTGGAGCGCTCTCTGTTTCCAGTAAAGATGAAGTTGTTATCGAGGAGGTGGAGACTCTGTTTTCCAATGTGAGTGACTTCTTGGATTTGTACGCGGAGCATTTTGAAATGGAGGGCGTAGCATGAGCCTGAGAAAAATCTGGACTGCCTTGAAAGGGGCGGTCAATGAAGGCACTGAAGCGGTAGCGGACAGCCAGTCAATCCGTATTCTCGATCAGGAGTTGCGCGAGGCGAAGGCCGAACTGAAAGCCTGTGACGAGAACCTGACCAAGATCATGGCCAAGCGCAAGCTGGCGGAGGGCAAAGTGGAATCCCTGCGTGCGGATATTGAAACCTATAGCGCCCATGCTGTCAGTGCCAGCGAGAAGGGTGATAATAACCTGGCTCTGGAGTGTGCCGAGCGGGTTTCTGAGCTGGAGATGCAGCTCCAGACCGAGCGCAGCCTGCTGGATGGGTTCCTGAACTCAGAGCGTTCCCTGAAGGGCAATATTGCCAAGGCCAAGACCAATGTGCGCCGCATGGAACAGCAGATCGACCAGATCAAGGCCACTGAATCTGTGCAGAAAGCCCAGGTCGCTGTCTCTTCCCGCCACTTGGGGGCCAACAGCAGGATCAAGACCGCTCTGGACAGTCTTGACCGAATCAAGAGCAAGCAGCAGGAACGTGCAGCCGAATTGGAAGCGGCGGAAGAGCTGGCCTCTGAAGAGAGTGGCTCCAGCCTTGATGCCAAGCTGAAGGCAGCGGGTATCAAACCCGGTGGCCAGGTCAGCGGCAGTGACAAACTGGCCCAGTTGCTGGCGAGCCACGAAAAGGCCTGAACCGGTGCTATTGTTTCGCGTGCGACGCCTTCTGGCGTCGCTTTTTGTTAAAGCCAGTACAACGACTGTTTTCGTCGCCGTTTTGAGCTATGTAGCGGGCAGCTACTTGCTGCTGAGTGCCGCTGGGGAAAGCGAGATAATCGCCCCCGATAACTTCCTCTACTGGCTGGTAGTGACCGCATCGACGGTGGGCTACGGCGATTTCTCGCCAGTGACACCGGCGGGAAAAATGGTGGTGGCTGCCTGGGTGATCCCCTTGGGCCTGAGCCTGTTTGCACTGGTGGTTACCCGGGTGGGTTTTGCAGTTTCGGAGTTTGTACACAGAGGAAAAAGAGGGTTGCGCATGACGAATCATGTAAATCACACGGTCATTATCGGCTGGAACGGAACGCGGACCCTGCGCCTAATCGAGCTTCTGTTGGCAAAGACCAATGGAACTGCCGCTGAAATCGTACTCTGCGTAGAGGCCGATATTGAAAACCCCATGCCCGGCAAGATTGATTTTGTGCGGGTTGAATCCTTTTCCCATATCGAGGGTATGCAACGAGCCGGTCTGGCCGATGCAGCACGGATTATTATTGACAACCCGCTTGATGATGTAACGCTTACCACGGCTTTGTTCTGCGACAAGTACAGTCCCAGTAGTCATAAGACTGCCTATTTCCAGGACGAAAATGTTGGTGAATTATTGCGCGCACACTGCCCGAATATTGAATGTATCCCCTCGGTAGCCGTGGAGTTGCTGGCAAAATCCTCTCTGGACCCCGGATCCGCCCGCTTGCACAGGCAATTGCTGGATAGTACTTATGGAATGACGCAGTACAGTGTAGAGTACTGTGGTGAGGAGCCTTTGCCTGTTGCTGCTCTGTTTGATCATTTCAAGCGGGACCTGTCGGCAACCCTGATCGCTGTGCGCCGCAAGGGTGTAGTAATAATTGAGGTGAATCCTGCGCTGACAGATCAGGTGGGCAAAGGGGATATGCTGTATTACATCTCCGCCAAGCGCCTGGATGAGAAGCGCTGTTTCGATATAAAAATGAATGAAGGGGAAGGTGTTGGTACATGTTTGCCAAACTGATCGATCAATTGAAGGGGAAGCGGGACCCGACAGTGAAAACACCGGAGATTATGGGGTTGCGCCTGGGAGCCAGTTTTGAGCTGGATCCTCTGGCAATTCGCCTGATACTGGATGAGCTCACGATTGAATCCTGCTCCCCCACACAAATCATCAGGGCTGCGGGGGTTGTAGAGCTCGATGGTACCTGGGTTTACCGTTTCTATACAGACGATGATGCCTGGCTTCAGGTGGTGGCGGAAGGTGGCCAGGGAGACGAGCATGTGGTGGATGTCAAGCTGTTCCATTTTTACGACACCCTGGATGTGGCCGATCAACAAGCCTGGGACAACCTTCTGAAACAGGAGATAGGTACTGAACGCTACCAATTGCGGGATCGATCCTACAGTAGAGTCTGGACTTCAGCCGGTGACTACCACAATCCGGTACATATGTCCGAAAAGACCTATGACGTGGGCGGAGACTATTCGGTAACGGATCAATTCACCATGCTGTTCGAGCGTGAATTGTCCGACCAGCGCACCGAATCCCTTTTTCTCTCCGCAGAAGAGAAGGAGGAGGCTGCGGGCTATCTGAGCCGCAGCCTGGTGATCAGTACCGGTATTACACTGACATCTTCACAGCTGACTATTCACGGATAATAAGGAGAAGTATCAATGGGCCAGCCCTATGATTTACTGACTGGTATCGTACATTTTGCGGCCTACTTTGGCCTGTCATTAGTATTTTTGATCGTGTTTAAGTTTCTTTACACAATGGTGACGCCTCATGACGAGTGGAAATTAATCCGCAAAAATAAAAATGTGTCAGCAGCTATTGGGTTTGGTGGGGCGATACTGGGCTTTGCCATCGCTGTCGCCGGCGCTGCGAGTAACTCTGTCACTCTTATTGATTTCGCCACCTGGGCTGTGGTGGCGTTAGTTGCCCAGTTACTTGCCTTTGCAATTATCCGCTTTGGTTTTATGCCGCGTATTGTAGAGCGTATTGAAGAGGGCGAAATAAGTGCGGGTATTATGCTGGCCGCAACCACAATCTCTGTTGGTGTGCTCAATGCCGCCTGCATGAGCTACTGACTGGGGGTGGTGATGAAACGTACAAGAACTATTGATCTCTCGCGTATGCGTAAGGGCAGGGGACCAAGCTTTTTATTGCGCCCTTTGGCGATCAGTGTTGCTGCAGTACTCATGGGATGCTCTTCGGATGAGGAGGTTAAGGTTGTTGCCTCGATAGAGGACTGTGTAGACAATACCCAGCTGGATGAAGCCCAGTGCGAGGCAGCCTATCAGCGTGCTCTCGCGGAGGCCGAACGCACCGGTCCCAAATATGCTTCCTTGGCGCAGTGTGAAGGGGAATTTGAACATTGCCGGGAAAACAGCAGTGGTTTCTGGATGCCGCTGATGACCGGGTTTATGGTTGCCTCCATACTCAATGACAGCGACCGACGCTATCATTCCCGCGGCTACTATAATCCAGTCTATCGTTACTCCGCGCCTGGCTCTCGCTACCACGATCGCTTGATGACTGCCGATGGTCAGGTTATCGGGCGTTCTGGAAAAACAAGCTATAGGGTTGACAAGAGTACCACCCAGCCCAAGCCCAAGGTTACCAAAACGGTATCCAGGGGCGGCTTTGGTGCAGTGGCCTCAGCCAAGTCCAACTGGGGCGGTGGCCGCTCCAGCAGCCGTTCCCGTGGCTGGGGAGGCTGATTGGTGCTGAGGTTGCCCATTGGTGAACGCCCGCATTGGAAAGCGCGAGCGAAAGAGTTTGGCTTTCATTTTCACACCCTGTACGGTGAGCCTTACTGGGATGAAAGTGCCTATTATCAATTCTCTCTGGAGCAGGTGGAAAAGGATCTTGAAGATCCCACCGAGGAAATTCACCAGATGTGTCTGGAGGTGGTGGCATTGGTGCTTGAGGATGAGGAATTGCTGCGGCGTTTCTGTATTCCTGAACAGCATTGGGATTTTGTGCGCAGTTCCTGGAAAAACGGTGATCCCAGCCTGTATTCCCGCCTGGACTTTGCCTATTCCGGCAAGGGACCCGCCAAACTTTATGAAAACAATGCGGACACTCCAACCAGTATATACGAGACCGGTTTCTGGCAGTGGCTCTGGTTGCAGGACAATGTAAACAGGCGCGTTTTGCCGCTGCAGTCAGACCAGTTTAACAGTCTGCAGGAAAAGCTGGTGAATCGCTTTTACGACCTGCGGATTCTCACTCCTGATCGCCCATTGCACTTCGCTTGCTGCAAGGATAGCGAAGAGGATTTTGGTACCGTGCAATATCTCAAGGACTGCGCCGGTGAGGCGGGTATTGAGAGCCATTTTGTTTTTATAGACGATATTGGCCGAGATGCTGCAGGGTACTTCACGGATCTGCAGGATCAGGTGATCACCTGGATGTTCAAACTGTATCCCTGGGAATTTATGTTCCGCGAGGACTTTGGTGCGTTACTGGGCACCAACAATGTACGCTGGCTGGAGCCCCCATGGAAGGCTATCGTATCCAACAAGGCACTTCTGCCGATGTTGTGGAGACTGTTTCCCGGTCATCCTAATCTGTTGCCCTCTTTCTTTGAGGATGAGTTGGAGCGGGCCGGAGGCGTGTGCGATCTGGTAAAAAAACCGATTTTTTCCCGTGAAGGTGCCAATATCTCTATTGTGCGCAGCGGAGGAGTCCAACCCCTGTCCGATGGCCCTTATGGTGAGGAGGGGTATATATACCAGGAAATGCACCCGTTACCGAAGTTCGGCAACCATTTTACACTGATTGGCAGTTGGCTGGTGGGCGATATGGCCGCCGGCCTGTCAATCCGGGAGGATCGTACCATGGTGACCCAGGATATGAGCCGCTATTTACCTCACATTATTCTCTAGTATTGATCGGTTACAGTCATCAGAATTCCGGTTAAACCGCAGATGCAACCTCAGTAGGGCAGATTGAGGCGCTTCTGCTAAGCATGCATTTGTCCTGTTGATTAGTTCGATGGGGCCAGTTGACCACTGGCGATCATCTCTTCAATTTTTTTACTGAGCTTTTCGTACGTAAAGGGTTTTTGAATGCAATCGATCACCCCATCCGCAATCACCTCCTGGACTTTGCTGTCGACACTGTAGCCTGTGGAAAGAATGGCTCTGACGTTGGGGTTAATGCGCCTTAGGAATGCAAAGAGCTCCTGTCCGTCCATACCCGGCATAATCATATCGAGTAAGATCAGGTCTACATTGTCACAATTCCGTCGATAATAGGTAATTGCCTGCTCCGCTGTAGCAAAGGTTTCCACCCTGTGGCCATGCATTTCAAATATCGCCTTGGAATAACTGCGAATAATGGCTTCATCGTCCACCACCATAATTCGGAGCTTGCGTGCTTTTAAGGATGCAGCCGATGGTTTGGATTGCCTGCATGTGCTGGCTTCAGCAATGGGCAGGAAGAGTTTAAAGCAACTGCCTTCGCCTTCGTGACTGTGACATTGAATGGCGCCTTTGTGCAGATGAATGGTACCGTGCACAGCGGCAAGACCGAGTCCGGCGCCGCGCCCACTCTCCTTGGTTGTGAAAAAGGGCTCGAAAATACGCCGGCATACCTCGGGTGGCATGCCGGTACCACTGTCGCTGACTTCGATGACCAGATATTGGCCCGGTTGGATTTCAAAATCCGCAATAGTGCTGACTTTCTTCATGGAGGTGTTAGCGCTTGCAAAGCGCAGTGTACCGCCATTGGGCATCGCATCTTTTGCATTGATGCCAATATTGAGTAAAGCGCTCTTTAGCTGGGCCGGGTCGCCGATGATATGAGCGCAGCTGGCTACAAGCTGTTGCTCTATGCGGATACGACGGTCGATTGTACGTCCTAGCATGGCGCAGACATCGCGTATAATTTCATGGGTGTTACACTCTTTGAGCTGATAGCTGCCTTTGCGTGCGAAGGTAAGCAATTGCTTGGTCAATTCCGCTGCATGACGCGCAGTGGTAAGAATATGCTGACTATACTCACTGATCAGGGGGTTCTGAGAGACTTTCTGGATAACCTCTGCATAGCCGCTGATACCGTGAATCATATTGTTAAAATCGTGGGCGATGCCGCCGGCCAGTTCGCCAATAGCTTGCATTTTTTGTGCCTGACGTAATTCCTCCTCCAGCAGGCGCTGCTTGGTAATATCGGTACCGATACTGAGAATACCCCCGGTGCGCCCTTTCTCATGGGATAGGAGTTTATTGGTCCAGGCAATCCAAACCCGCTTACCACACTTAGTGATATTTTCATTGATGTTATAGCGGTGTTCCTGGGGATGATTACAGATGTGTTCAATCAGCTTGCGCAGGTCGCGGCCACTGGTTTCGCTGGCCGGTACAATAGTGCCAATCAAATGTTGCCCAATAATCTCGTCTTCCGAGTAGCCAAACAGCTGCTGTGCGTATTCGTTAAAAAAGGTGATCCGCCCGTTTCTGTCGAAGCGCATGATAATCGAGTTTGCATGGGCCACCAGCTCTCGGTAGCGCTCTTCGCTCTTGCGCAGTGCCTCATAAATCTGGTTTGAGTCCATTGCCTGGGCGGAGGCGATGACTGGGGAGGAGGGGAAAACTGGCAAGTTATCTTCCTTGATCATCTGTTCTCCTCCTGAGTAAATGTTGTGTATTTTTTCACCAGAAATTGCACCAGAAAGAGCGGAAAAAGTATATAGGGGACTGCCGTGTTTTTTCAGTCACTACCCAGTTCATGTCGTCAGGCCGCTATTTAGGCTACCGGTTGTCATGCCTGTGGTCCATCGGTCGCACTTGCGATTCTGGAAGGCCTGGATCGGGGCCCATTGGGAGCAAAGGTTTCAATTTGCATGTTGAAGTAGTGGCGATCACCAGACAACCTGATAGCATGTATCATCTTATTCAAAACACCTGGATGAATTCCTATGCAGCTGTATTCTCGAGTTTTCGGGCGCAGTATCGCGGTTGTGCTTTTTACCTCGGTGCTGCTGTCTGCGTGCGGTGAGAAGAAAAGTGGTGAGCACGGGCAGAGATCCCTGGATTTCGCCCGCCTCGATACTTTTCCCTCCACCTATGCGATCAACCAGTCTCGCCCTGTCCTGATTCAGGGAGCTACATTACTCACCGGTACCGGTGCGCAAGTTGAAAAAGCGGACCTGTTGCTGGAAGGTGGCAAAATCACCCAGATTGGCAAAGCCCTCAAGGCGCCCGAAGGAGTCTTAATCATTGATGGTGAGGGCAAATGGGTCACCCCCGGTATTATTGATGTGCATTCCCACCTGGGGGATTACCCGGTACCGTCCATCGAGTCCTCCCAGGATGGCAACGAAATGACCTCCCCCAACACGGCGCAGGTTTGGGCAGAGCACTCGGTATGGACCCAGGACCCGCAGTTTCCCCTGGCCCTGGCCGGTGGCGTCACCACTCTCCAGGTTCTTCCCGGCTCTGCCAATCTCTTTGGCGGACGCAGTGTCACTCTCAAGAACGTACCGGGCCGCAGCGTACAGGATATGAAATTTCCCGGAGCTCCCTACGGGCTGAAAATGGCCTGTGGTGAAAACCCAAAACGCGTCTACGGTGGCAAGGGGACTTCCCCTGCCACCCGCATGGGGAATGTAGCCGGCTATCGCAGTGCCTGGATAGAGGCGAGTCATTATAAGAAGAAGTGGGAAGACTATGTCGAGAACGGTGGTGAAGAGCCTAAGCGTGATCTGGGGCTCGAGACCCTGGCCGGTGTACTCAACGGCGATATCCTGGTGCACAACCATTGTTATCGCGGAGAAGAAATGGCCGTGATGCTGGATATTGCCGATGAGTTCGATTTCCACATCTCCACATTCCACCATGCTGTCGAGGCCTACAAGGTGGCGGACCTGCTTGCTGAGCACAACGTTTGTGCGGCTATGTGGGCAGATTGGTGGGGTTTCAAGCATGAGGCCTTTGATATGACAGAGGCCAATATCGCCATTGTCGATCAGGCCAGGGCCTGTGCAATGATTCACTCGGACTCCGGTGTGGGTGTGCAGCATCTGAATCAAGAGGTGGCCAAGGCAATGGCTGCTGGCCAGCGAGCGGGCTTCGATATTCAACCCAAAGATGCCGTTGCCTGGATGACACTCAACCCGGCGAGGGCCCTGGGTATCGACGGGCAGACCGGCAGCCTGGAGATCGGCAAGATGGCTGATGTGGTGGTCTGGTCCGGTAACCCCTTTAGTGTCTACACCCAGGTGGAGCAGGTGTTTATCGATGGTGAGCTGATGTACGACCACGCCGATGCTAAGCGTCAACCGCGCAGTGATTTTGAGTTGGGTATTCTCAATGCCGAGGGAGAGCGACTGTGAATAAACTAGTTGTTTTTTATATTCTGGCCCTGGGATTGTGTTTCGGTAGCGCCCAGGCCGAAACCATCCTGATCAAAGGTGCTAAGGTTCATACCCTGTCCGATAAAGGTAGCCTGGACACCGCCGATATTTTGATTGCGGATGGCCGCATTGTGCAGGTGGGTTCCTCGTTGGATGCCTCTGCTGAGCGGGTAATCAATGCCAGTGGCAAGGTTGTGACTCCGGGGATTATCGCACCGATCTCCGAACTGGGCCTGGTGGAAATCAGTGCCGCGAGCACCACTAATGACCAGTCGGTCACTGGTGAGAGTATCGGCAGTGCCTTCAATCCATTACCGGCTTATAATCCCAAGTCTACCTTGATACCGTTTAATCGCGCTGGTGGTGTCACCAGTGCTGTGGTGTTTCCCAGCATTAGTCCCTGGGACGGCGGAGCGGTGGAAGCCCAGCGGGTATTCGCCGGGCGCAGTTTTGCCATCAAGTTAAATAGTGAGTTCGACAGTGTCGAGGCCAGGGATGTTGCCCAGAAGGCCTATCTGGGAGAGGCCGGTGCGGAGTTGGCCGGTGGCAGCCGTGCCAGTGCCTATGCCAAGGTGGAGAGCGCTCTGCGTGAGGCCTTGGAGTACCGGGAAAACCGTTCGGCTATTCGCCGTGGCGAGTGGCGTCAGCTGGACTACAATCTGGCCGATCTGGAAGCCCTGCAGCCGGTAGTGGATGGCAAGGCCCCCCTTGTGGTTACTGCGAACCGGGCCAGTGATATTCTCGCAGCCCTAGCGCTGGCAAAAGTCTTTGACGTAAAACTGGTGTTGTTGGGCGCGGCAGAGGGCTGGATGGTGGCGGATCAACTTGCCGAAGCCCAGGTGCCGGTGGTGATTGATGCGATCAACAACCTGCCGATCTCCTTCTCAAGCCTGGGTGCACGCCTGGACAATGCCGCTTTGTTGACCAAAGCTGGAGTCAAGGTGGCGATCAGCGGCCCGGACTATGCCGCCACACACAATCTCTATCTCTCGCGCCAATCCGCAGGTAACGCTGTCGCCCATGGTCTGCCTTACGAGGCAGCACTTAAATCCATCAGCAGCAATGTTGCCGATATCTTCAGCTTGGATGGCGGTACCCTGGAAACGGGCGCTGTTGCGGATATTGTTATCTGGAGCGGAGACCCACTGGAAGTCACCAGTTACCCGGAACAGGTGCTGATTGCCGGGGTTCCCCAGTCTCTGGTGACCCGCTCCACCCGCCTGCGCGACCGTTACTTGAAGCCATCCAAGGGCCACAAGTTTGGCTATCGGCATTGATTGCACGCAATATCTGATGAAGTGATAGCCAGTAAAAAGAGCAGACAGTAAATCCGCTCTTTTTACCGAGGTATTTCAAGCCGTGCATGCCGTTTGCCAACGGCATAATGCGCCAAGGGATCATATTCTTTTATACTATCTGTATGGTTGGTGAGCGGATTGAGGTAATAAATATTGTTGTGCCCAACTGATGAGTAAAAAAGGAATCACAGGATAGTCAATGTAACAGCTCTTTATACTGGTCTTTGCGCAATTTTAATGATCTATCTTGCCAGCAGGGTGGTGCAGTTTCGCCGCATGAAAAAGGTCGGAATGGGGAGCGGTAATGATCTGTTCAATGAGGTTCGGGTGAGAGTGCATGCCAATGCCATCGAATATATTCCCATAGCACTACTGTTGCTGCTGGTCGCCGAGTTGGGCGGTCTGGCCGCGGTATGGCTACACATATTTGGCATTGCATTTCTTCTGTCCAGGATATGCCACGCCTATGGTCTGACAGCAGGCAAGGGTGGGACTCATATGGGGCGTTTCTGGGGTACGCTGATCAGTTGGCTAGTAATAGTGGCTCTGGCGATCGTCAATATCGTTATGGCTGTGATGGCGCTGTAATCGGACGTTTTACCATTGTCTGGGATCTGTGGGCGATTATGCCTGAGTGCTGGCGACTCAAGCTGGAGGCCAGGGCTTGTCGGCGATAAAAAAGCCCGGTAGAGCCGGGCAGAGTACAGGGATAAAAATCCAAGCGCCTACTGATTTGCCGCAAATGGGGTAACGGTTTCCTCCCCGCCTTCCTGCGCACTATTCTCTTTTTGTTCCAGCAGAACCTCCGGTTTGCCCTTGCAGGCCTTGGCCAGTGCGTCGCGATGTCTGGCCAACAACAAGCCTATCTCTTCTCCGGCCTGTTCATTGATGCCGTCAATATGGCGCTCAATCAGCGCGGTAATGTTGGCGGCCAACTCCAGCATTTTGTCGTGTTCTTCAGCCTCTTTTTTGTTGTCGAACATTGCTCCGTCTCGATCACATTTCCAAACAGCTACTACGGCCATGATATGACTCCCACTTGTCTTGCAGACAGTTCAAATTATTTGTATATGTATACAGTAACTGTATAAATAATCAGTGTCAATAGTGCGTCAAAAAAAGATAGCTGTGTCGGATGCTGTTGCCGCTGCGAAAGCCGATCGCTACCAGAGTGATGGGCTATCATGGTGCTCTGGCAATCCAATGTTCAGAATTAGGCTTTCGGATCTATAAATTAGCGCCGCCGGTGTGTGCGTTCTGTAGGCGCAGGCGGCAAAGGGGTTCATGGATTTTGCAGGACGCATTAACAAGGGATAATCGGCGTTTTACCAGAAAATTAAACAGACAGCAGGAGCCGTGCGGCAAGGGCAATCAGTAACAAGCCAAACAGTTGTTGTATACGCTGTCCCAGGGGTTTACTCAGCAGTTGCCGCTTGCGGCTGGCGTGAACAGCCAGAACAATCATACAGTACCAAAGTGCATCCACTCCGGACGCCAAAGCGGCCATGCCCAGTTTGGTCGCCAGTGTCTGTTGCTCTGACACGAACTGGCTGAACAGGGCGGTGAAGAAGATAGCAACTTTGGGATTAAAAAAGGCAACGCCGAAACCCTGGGCGATCGAGCGCCGAAGACTCTGGTGATTGGCTTCCAGATTGACTGCACGGTAACCCTGAGCGGTGCCGCTCAGAGCTTTCCAACCCAGATACACCAACATGGCGGCACCAGCCCACTGCAGGATGCCAAATAAAAGCTCAGAGCGGATTATGAGCACTGCCAAGCCAAAAACGGTCAGTGTTGCATAGATTGCGACACCGGCGCCATGGGCAATGGCGCAGGCAAGTCCCTGCCGCCATCCGGAAGCGGCACTGCGCAACACGATCAGCAGGCTGGGACCGGGCGACATGGCTCCCAGTGCGCAGATACCTGCAAGAGACAACCAACTGAGTAAATCCATGATGTTCACTCTCCTCTGTGCCTGAATTACTGACCGCTTGCAGTAGATTTGCAGTCCCGGGGTCTCATCGCGAATTAGGTGCTGTTCAACCCCCCTCAATTACTGCCAAGCACTTAATGACGCAAGACCGACAGAGGTGGAACACCGAGAAGCCCTCAGGCCATCTCCAGCCTGCCGCTGCGCATGGGCGAATGATGCCACGGAGGGGGCGTATACAGAGAGGCTCCCACTGTGCTGGCCAGGTATGCCGAGGCAACTGCGTTGAAAGCCCCACTGGATAGAGTGCGTTCAGAAGGGGCAGAGGCGACGTTTATACCACTGGATTGAGCCAAAATGGAACAGTATTGCTTATGGGGGATTAAAAGAAAAATTATACCCGCTTGCATCCAAAGCCAAGCCTGATCCCGTCTCAGAAGTGTACAAGAAAAAGCGATCTGGAGGTCACAATGTTCACTGCGGTATCATTCAGGAATGTAAAATTTTGCGCCATTTTGGTATTGGTATTCGGTGCGTTGCCAGTTGCTCAGAGTAGGGCAACGGAATTGGGTTTCTCCATAGAGGAGATTAACCATGAGTTTGCTGAGAAGATTGAGCAACAGGTCCTGCTGAAGCTTGACATGCTTAATCAGTGGCGAGCCAAGCATATCATCCAGGGCAGCAATTTTCCCTATCCAGCGCGAATTGCCGAGGACAAGTCCTCGCGCGGCGCGACACCGGGGCCCTACTCAAAAGGCCGGCTTACGGTAATGTAACGGCAACGGGATTTAACGCTGGTCAGGCGGTGCAACAACGCAGGTAAAGAGAACGATTAGAGAGCAAACAATGAGAGCGAGAACTAGCTTTTCAATGCCGGCAGGCGTCCATTGGTTGATGGTTATGGCGGTCTTATTTGTCGTCCCGGGCAGTTGGGCGCAGGGGGACACCGCCACTATGTCGGAGCCCCCAGCCCCTCCTGCAGCGGACATTGAAGCCCCGGAGGCCCCGTCGCGTGTGCGCATTCTGCGTGATGAAAACGGCGTGCTCACCATCAAAACCCGTGGAGAGGATGGTGAACGCAGTGAGGTTCGGGTCGACCTTGGTGAGGAATTCGGTGGTCCGTTGAGCCAGCGTATCATTGAAAAACTCGAAAGCAAGGGGATTCTCGATGAGCGTGGTCAGGTGGTTGAGGAGGCGCTTGACAGTGTCCCGGAAAATGTGGAAATCGGCTTGTCTCGGCGTTACGACCACTCTGGCAGTCAGTGGTTCAGGGATCATGAGGTTGAGCGGCTCAATGAGCTGTTGATACCAGTTGTTGCCCTGCTCTGTGTATTTGGCATGCCGGTGCTGATCGTATGGTTGGTCACCCATAATAGTTATCGCAAAAAGCAACTGTTGATGGACAACATCAACCGCATGGTGGCAGAGGGCCGGGATGTTCCGCCGGAATTGTTTGATGCCCTGGAGGGCAATGGTCCGAGTAGCTCCAAAGACCGCGGTATCACCCTGATAGCTGTTGGCGCGGCAGTGTTTTTATGGCTCACAGCCCTGGCGGGCATTGAAGTGGGCAGTCTGGGATTAATCCCCCTCTTTATCGGTCTGGCCCGCTTTATCAATTGGAAGCTGGATAAAAAGCAGGCGTAAGGACAGCGAATATGGACCTCGATGATGAGGGGTTGATCAGACGCGCCGTCGAAGATGGGGATCAGCGGGCCTACGCCCAGCTGGTGCGTCGCTATCAGTCTCAGCTGCGATTCTCGCTCCGTCAGCTGTGTGGTGGTGACCAGGGTCTGGCAGATGATATGGCCCAAGAGGCATTTATCAAGGCCTACAAGGCGTTGCCGGCATTTCGGGGAGATGCCCGTTTCAGCACCTGGCTGTACCGTATTGCCTACAATCTTGTTATGAGTCACAAGCGCAAGAATGCGCCGGAAGTGGACCAGGAGGCGGTGGATAAGGCCCAGGCTGAGGAGCGTGTGGAAGAGGCACAGCAACTGGTTATGGCCAGGGATCTCGACTCCGCCATGGAATCGCTCAGTGATGTGCAACGCCAGGCCATACATTTATGCCTGCAGCGGGGTTTTTCTCATGAAGAAACGGCGAATATCATGAAGTTGCCACTGGGTACGGTAAAATCTCATATCAATCGCGCCAGAGCCAAGCTGCGCAGTTTGTTGCAACCCTGGCGCGAGGAGGTGGTCAATGGTTAATTTTGAACAACGTCACACAAAGGGCAACGCCTTGCGCGATACAGCGATAGAGGGCAAAGATCCGATGTTCGATGCCTGGTTGAGTGAACAGCTGCAATTCGGGGAGCCCTACCTGGATGACAATGGCTTCTGTGATCGGGTGATGGCCGAGCTGCCGGTGTCATCAAAGCGGGCTGAACGCCGTGCCAGTGGATTCCAGTATCTCGCTGTGCTGGCTGCCTCTGGTATTGTTGCTTGGCAATTTCCCTTTGGAGAGGTATTGAGCGAAGCCGCACGACAATCTATCAGCCTTTACAGCCTGGTTGGTATGGGAATGCTCTCTTCCCTGGTAGCCATGGTCGGCGGTATTCTCGCTGCCCGCCATTAAGCCTTATTTATTGCCAAGATGGTCATGGCGTAAAGGGGGCAAATGTTTTTGCCTTCCCATTTCACTGAAAAAAATAAAAAAACAGAAAATATCCATGCAGTGGAAAGTGTTGTTAAGTGTGGCAGTTTTGTCAGTGGCTGCTTATGACTGCTTTGCAGATAAAGAAAACGTAAAATCAGATGTAGCGTTTAGGTTAAAAGAACTGGCTGATAACAATAATTTAACTGGCTCATATTTTGTTGCACTTGTAGATCAGAATGGACTTGCTTTTTTCAATGCCTATTCAAAAGGGAGTCGCCAGTTAAGTAAAGATACCCCAATTCTTATCGCGTCTCATACTAAGGCGTTGACCGGTACATTACTGGCTGTTCTGCATGATGCTGAAAGGATAGATTTAAACAAGCCCGTATCTTATTATGATCCTGCACTCATTTCCAACACAAAAGTTGATACTGACAAGATTACAGTTAAACAACTGCTTACACATACATCCGGTTTTACGAGTGTTCCATTTGTCTTTAAGACGGCTTTTCTAGGTTACGCCGATCAGGTTGAATTAATAAGGTCTTTGAATGAGCATATGCTTGTTGCGCCGGACCATCAGTTTAGGTATTCAAATACAGGCCCAATTGTTGCTTCAATGCTTGCGGAGTCTGTTATGAATAAGCAATGGGCTGAACTCATTTCATTGTATATTGCCAATCCATTAGGTATGACTGGTACTACTGCGGATATTGCTGGTGTTAAGAACATATTGCCTGCAATTACCACTGCAAAAGATGGCAGTATTTTTAATTATGGGCATCACAAGACAAATGCCACGATGCATCCGGCAGGTGGGCTGGTTTCTACAGCAAACGATCTTGCTATCTGGCTGAAAACCAATATCAATCAGGATGTATCAAAATTATCCAAGGGCGATATCTTTGAAAAACTGCACAAGGCACAGGTTGCTCAACAGAAAACCTATTTTACGCATGCACGTGATGGTTATACCCTGGGGTGGGATGTTGCGCAATAAAATAGTGAAATCCTGTTGACGAGGTTTGGTAATTACGGAGGTTACAGCATTCATGTGTCCTTTATGCCCGAGCGGAAAATTGGGGTCATAGCCTTTACCAATCAGGATATTGCCTTCACCCTGCCTCATGTGATTGCTAACTACACCTATAATTCTGTACTTGAAAAAGACAATCGAGATGAATTGCTGGAGCGGGAGTCGAAACGGTTAGCGGGATCAATCAGGTCAGAATTGGTGAGTGCACCCGACAGTGATCTCATAGTACAAGCTGGGCAGTTGCCGTCTAATCTAATAGGAACCTACAGAAATAATAAAGGCTGGCCGGAACATGAACTTTATATCGCCAAAGGTCAGGTGAAAATAAATTGGGGTAGTCTTCAGGGTATCTTATTGAAAGGTGAGCAGGGTTATAACGCCCATTTTGGGGTGTTCAACAGGAAGATTTCAATTATCCCAGGGCAAAACAATACAGTTACGCTTAAAAATGGCTCACTGATTTATAAAAAGCCAGGCGCTAGTGTTCAGGAGTCCGGCGGGTCAGGCAAAGCTTCAACGCAGGTAAAACTGGCTCGCGGGATGTCCCTTTGACGATCAAGAGTACTGTTTGCTTTCCGATACGAATTGCAGGGCGTTGCCATACTACTAGACAATGTGTTGCGAAGCCGCTCATGTGCAGTTTGTGCAGGTTTCACTGAATCAATCAAGGTCATCATACCTGTGAGGTCAAGGGTTTGGCACAAGTTCACGCTCCAGGGCAGTGCGATCCCAGTCAGACAGATTGGCGGCCGCCTCATAGGTACTTTGGAGGAACTCCAGCAGTTTATCGTCAGGTGATTCTGATGTCCGCACGTCGTCGTAGGAAAGAATGAATTCGCCCAACTTGTCCGAGTAATAGGCTTCCGGGGGTGAGATTTGGGCTTTGGAGAATCCATCCGGTGCTGGATAGGCATAGGAGTAAAATGATGGGGTATCAATCTTTCCGCCACCTGGCCAGAATCCCGCACTGCTCACCTCGTGAGAATAGGCCTCGCGGACAACCCAATCCGGAAGATGGGGGACACCTCCCGGATGCAGCGGCGCCTCTCTACCCGAAAAGCGTGTCACGGCCAGGTCGAAGCTGCCCCAGAAAAAATGCACAGGGCTGCATTTTCCTATAAAAAAGCGGGAGCGAAATTCCTTGAACACGCGATCCATCTGCACCAAAGCGCGCCAGAATCGCGTGGCAAACTCGCGATCATAGTGATGGTGCGTACTGTCCTTTTCAAATGGAATGCCATCGGCTACTTCGCTGGGCGTGGTAAAGATCTGGATGTCAAGACCCAAGGTCGCAAGTGCCTTGAGAACATTTTGATAAAAACTGGACACAGGACGGGACTCCAACGCTAGGGATTGTTGGCCGCCGTTGGTTGTCTGGATTACAAGTTGGTGGTTGAGCAGGTTGAAGATGATTTCAAATGCCCTGCCATCATACGGAATCAGCGACGTACTGAGACCGCGTGCTGTTATGTAGAAGGGGACATGCCAGGAGTGGTTTGTCCACGGAGTTTGCGCGAGTCGAATCTTTCCGATTATTTGGGTCTACATATGGAGTGTCGCCGCCGTATTCGACCAGTCTTTAAAGGGGAGTTCCGGCCAGTCGGCGGTCTTGGATCGGTTTGGAAAACGCAACATCGATCAGGCCTCCTGCCTTTCTAAGCTGCAACAATGCTGTGCAGCCTTTTATCAAATAGATGGATGTATCCCCGCAAAGCCGTACTCAGCCGATTTGCACGCTGGTTTGAGGTTTCAGTGAATACCCGCTTTGTGAAATGAGAACCTGGCTGATACATTGGTCACTATCGAAGATAGCACTCTTGTACTGGACCTGCACTTGTCATCTTCCAAGGGGTGCCGGCACAGGTATAGCTGGACAAATAGAGGTTGCACTTCCCGTTAATAGGGATCGCCATACTTGTGCAACCTATGGTACTGGGCAGTTCACTGTGTGATGCTCAAGAACTTCCCGAACCGCCGGGACAAACGGTTTGGCTATGAGAGCGCCGGTCAGTGCCTCCAGGATCTGGGATCTGCTGCAATCGGTGCGCCTTTTTCTGGCGCGCGGACTGTTACGTTTGGAGTGCTGGGCATCTGCTCCGGCAGGCGCACATCCCCCTTTATATCGGGCTTCTCCCGCCTGGCACAAAGAGGGTGATACCGGCTCTGCTCAGGCCACTTCAGTTTACACAAGCTGCCGGGCTTACCGCTGGCATGGCTGCCCTTCTTATGCTGGATCGCTATAATCCCGCGCCAAGTGAGTTTCCCTTATTGAAGTGCCCCCTATGAATAGTCAATCCCCCGATCTTTCCGCCATTCACGGGTTTCTACTGTGCCCAACTCCGGAGGCCTGGATTCATGCAGCGCTTGCCGAGCCGGAATTGATGCTGGTGGACCATGCAAACTGTGAGAAGAAGGCGGCGGGTACAGCGTTGAATCTGATGTTTCGTTACCTCAATGACTTCGAGCTGCTAAACAAGATGTCGCGCCTGGCCCGAGAAGAATTGCGCCATTTTGAGCAGGTGCTGGCGATTATGGAGAAGCGTGGCATCGCCTATCCCCATGTCAGTGCCTCCCGTTACGCGGCGAGTCTGCGCGCTGAGGTGCGCACGACTGAACCGGGGCGATTGGTGGATACCCTGATTTGTGGAGCGATCATTGAAGCGCGCTCTTGTGAACGTTTTGCCCGAATCGCCCCCTTTCTGGATGAAGAATTACAGAGGTTCTACCTTTCTCTTTTGAAATCTGAGGCTCGTCATTTTCGTGACTATCTGTATCTTGCCGAGAAGGCTGCCGGTGAGGACACGGCATCTCGGGTCCAGGCGTTGCTGCAGGTGGAACGGGAGCTGGTAGAGCGCAGTGACAGCATTTTCCGTTTCCACAGCGGAATCCCGATGTAATTCCATTGTCAATCCCTGTCCAGGCGGGCAAGCAGGTCCAAAAACTCCTGTAAGTCGTTACTATTCTGATAATCCACCGAGAATTTATTGTGGAAAAAGATCGAGAGCTTCACCCTGTTTGAATGGATAAAGACCGTGTAACCGTCAAAATCGGTGCTCACCGTCAGCCCTTGGTAGTGCCAGCCATCGTGCGTTTTGCGACCATCCCTGGTGACCCGGTTGAATACCCGCAGGGCTTGTTTGACGTCGACTTTGTGCTCCTCTTCCATAGCAGCCTCTCTGTGTGGTGAAGCGGGATGTGTGGATAGTGGCAACTTCCTTCCTGGATTGAACGGAAAGCCATGGCAGCCTAAGTACGGATAGTGCTCAGCAGTGGACTTGTGTTTAGTTTACTATTCTATGCCTGCCCGTGGTCAGGTTTGTCGTAACCCCAGCTTGCACACAGGGGGACAGATGCTGACATGGCAGTAGCAGGCTCCGTAAAGCGGTGGGCCTGATGGGATGCGGGGTTTTGGTGTTGGCTTCCTTAGCTCCTCCCCAGAGTTATATGGGGGTGCGTTGAATTGCTCGGCCCCTTGGTGTTCTCTCTCGCTCCACAGTTGCTGCGGATTGCATGTTGTGACGCAATCAAATCATCGAATTCGTATCGCGGATATTTTGTAATTCCCGGTGAATCCCTGCAAGCCTGCCCCCGTTTAAAGGGGGTGAGGCTGTTTTGGGTTGCACCTGTCTCAGGTGGATTTGGCAGGAGGTAGCGAATCATTGGATTTACTGTCGTCGACATTGATCTGGTGGCGACGCAGGGCCAACTCGGCGATATAGGAAGACAGAAAGACCCGTCCACTCAACTCCTGCAGCAGTCTAGAGCGCCCCATGCGGTCCAGCACCGGCCCCTTTACTTCCGCCAGATGCAGGCGGATGTCGTGTTCCCTCAGATCCCGGTTAACCTGCTGTAACCGCTCTATCGCGGTGCTGTCAATACGGTTCACCGAAGAGAGAATAAGTACCAGGTCATGGGGGTTCCGGTGGCGTTTGATCTCGATCAGCAGGCGCTCCTCTACGGCGCTGATATTGCTGAAGAACAGGTTTTCATCAATACGCAGGAACAGGATACCCGGTTGGGTTTTTACTGTGTGGCGCAGCACATTGCGAAAATGCTCGCTGCCCGGCACGCGTCCGACCACGGCAATGTGGGGTCTGCTGGTGCGCCAGATAAGCGTAGCGAAGGACAATCCGATACCCAACCCAATACCGGTTTCGACACCGAACAGCAAAACACCCAGCAGAGTGCCGGCCATAGCGAGGCCGTCGGTACGGTCGTAGTGCCAGTGCAGGGCCATGGCGCGGAGATTAATGAGATTGGCGGCCGCTACGATAATGGTCGCAGCAAGCACACACACTGGCAATTCCGTGAATATCCGGGCCGCGTATAACAGGACCAGGGCAATCAGCACGGCAGCGATCACCCCGCTCAATGGAGATTTAGCACCAGCCTCATCGTTCACCGCAGTGCGTGCAAAACTGCCTGTGACTGCGAAAGCCCCGGAGAAAGCACTGAGCAAGTTGGCCGCGCCCAGGCCTCGCAGCTCGGCGCTGGCATTGAGTTTTTCCCCCCGGCGCAAGGCGATGGCATGGGCGATGGAGAGGCTTTCCACAAACCCGAGCAGGGCAATAATCAGTGCCGGCAGCATCAGTTGGTGAATCAGGCTCAGGCTGAAAGTTGGCATCTTCAATTCTGGCAGGCCGCCCGGAATATCACCAACCACGGGTATCTCTTTTCCCCAATGGAAAAGAATGGTGAACAAAATTGCCAGCAAGACAATTAGCATGGGAGCCAGGCGCGACAGCAGTCTGGCCCTGGGGGGGGTGATACCCATTTTTATCAATACAACGGGCAGGCCCAGCCGCGCACAGATCAGGCTCAGCAGAGCGGTGACCCCAAGGATGGCGGTTTGCGGGTCCGTACTGGAAATGTTGCTAAGGGTGCTTAGCAGTATCTCCAGGGCGGTATCACCACTGTTCTCCACCCCCAGCAAAGGAGCGATTTGACCGACAATAATCAGGATAGCTGCACCGGAGATAAAACCGTCCACAACCGGCAGGCTCAATAGATTGGACAAGCTGCCAAGGCCGAGAAATCCCATCGCCAGGAGTATCAAACCACTCAACAGAGCGAGAAGGATGGCACTGTTGATGTATTCGGCACTGCCCGGTGTGGCGATAGGGCTGAGGGCCGAGGCGGTCATTAGGGCCAGCACAGCCACCGGGCCCACTGACAGTACCGAGCTTGAACCAAACAGGGCGTAACCCACCAGTGGCAGCAGGCCAGCATAGAGCCCCAGGTACGGCGGCAGTCCCGCCAGGGCCGCATAGGCCAGCGCCTGGGGTACAAGCATCATGCTGGCAATAAACGCGGCAATGGCATCACCCGCCAGCCATTCGGGTCGGTAGTGCTTGAACCAGGGAGGAATCAGATGGTGCACCCGCATATTGTATCCATTAGGCGTTGGCGGCCCCTAGTAGCACTGCAGCGAAAAGCCAGGCGGGCGCAATGGGAGGGCCCCGGGCTTCCCCGGATAAACCGGGTGCAGAGTGTTTGTTTTGAGACTCAGTTGAAAATGTTCTCAGTGGTGAGTAGTGCAGTAAAGTGGGTTTTCATCATATCGATCTTTTCAGCTGGTTGGTGAATGGTACAGAATGCAAATGGTGACAAAGCTCGCCAGTTCGCACACCAACAGGGCGGCCACAAATAGCATGGAGAGTGGATCTGGGCGTTGTCAGAAAGGGCGGTGGGCGTGATCAAGGCCAGCCATTCAATCGACATTGGATGACTCCGCACAGTAGAGGTGGTAGAGGGTTTGCAGCAGGCACAGAGCCTGGGGAGCGGCAACCCGGTAGTAGATATGTTTGCCTTCGCGCCGGGTGGCCACCAGGCCCTCGCGGCGCAAAACGCCCAGTTGCTGGGAGAGACTGGGTTGTTGAATGTCCAGCTGCTTTTCGAGTTCGCTGACATTGAGTTCTCCCTGGCTGAGTTGACACAGCAGGAGCAGGCGGTCCCGATTGGCCAGGGAGCGCAGCATGGCGGTGGCCTGGTCGGCGGATTCGCGCATTTTTCTGAGGTCGGGTTTGCCGGTATCTGGCATGGGGTTCAGTTAATGACAGTGTTCACAAGCACAATATATTGTTTTATATATTATCAAATTGTATATTGCTGGGCCAATTGATTTTTGGGGGTTATGTGATGCCGCAGAAAAAGCAGGTCACTCAGGTACAACCGTTTCTTGACAAGGATACGGAGACCTGGAGCTATGTGGTATACGATCGAGAGGGCGGTTCTGCTGCGGTGGTGGATGCCGTACTCAACTACGATGCTGCTTCCGGACGCACCAGTAACCGGGGTGCAGAGGAGATTGTGTCATTTATCCGGCGCAAGCGGCTTGTGCTGGAGTGGATGTTGGAGACCCATGCGCACGCGGATCATCTGTCGGGGGCGCCCTTCCTCAAAAGCCAACTGGGGGGGCGCATTGCCATTGGGGAGCAGATCTGCCAAGTGCAAGAGATTTTTCGCAAGGTGTTTAATCTAGAGCGGGAATTTTTGGCCGATGGCAGTCAGTTTGATCATTTGTTTAAAGACGGTGAGATTTTCCAGTTAGGAGCGCTGGAAGCACGGGTGATTTACACCCCCGGGCACACTCCTGCGGATATGGTGTGGCTGATCGGTGACGCCCTGTTTGTCGGCGATACGCTGTTTATGCCAGATGTGGGGAGTGCCCGTTGCGATTTTCCTGGTGGTGATGCCTCTCAATTGTATCATTCTGCACGAAAAATCCTGGGACTCAGAGAAGAAATCCGCATGTTTGTGTGCCACGACTATCCGCCCAAAGGCAAGCGCGGCTACCAGTGTGAAACGACTGTGGGTATCCAGCGTCGTGACAATATCCATTTGCGCGAAGGGGTTAGTGAAGCGGAGTTTGTCGAGATTCGCAATAAGCGCGATGCGGATTTGGCCATGCCAAAGCTGATTATTCCCTCGGTACAGGTCAATATCCGCGCAGGACAGCTTCCCCCGGCGGAACCCAATGGCGCTGTCTATCTGAAGGTGCCACTCAATCAACTCTAGGATTGTGCTGCAGGGCCGCTGTATCCTCCCAACCGATTGCGGTTATTCCGTTTGTCTGCCTCGGAGGCGGATGAATCATACAGGCTGGCCTTTGCCCTGATACCGCTAGCCCTGAGTTCATCAGATTCGAGAAGCCTTTGTCACTGTGATAGAAACGTGATGATTTAGTGATCGCCAGTGGATATTTCCCCTTTAGCCTGAACAAAGTTCTTCGGTCTTTTAATTGTATAACTACAGACTCTGGGGATAGCTATGAAAATCAAACCAATTCTAGGCGCGTTGACGCTGGCTGCTGCTGCGACAGGCGTCCACGCACAAACGGTTTCAGTGGAAGTCACCAATCTGACCCACAGCATTTATTTTACACCGCTGCTGGTTTCTGCCCACGCGGACGCATTTCACCTGTTTGAAATCGGTACCGCTGCCACGCCTGCGCTGCAAATGATGGCCGAGGGCGGAGATATCAGTGGTTTGGTTGCCGAGGCTGAATCCGTAGGGGCGACTAATGTGGAAAATCCTGCCGCTGGTCTGCTGGGGCCTGGTACCAGCGTCAGCCTGGAGGCGTTTGATAGTGGCAACAACGGATTTCTTTCCATAGCCGCCATGCTGCTGCCTACCAATGACGGCTTTGTCGGGCTTGATGCCTGGGAAATCCCCACGGAACCCGGCAGCTATACCCTGTACCTCAACGCCTATGACGCCGGTACCGAAGCCAACGACGAGCGGGTGGTGGCGGGTAGCGGTGCGCCATTTGTCGCGGGAATCCCCGCTAATCCTGGTGGCAATGGGGGGGCCGGTGGCACTGGTGTTACGACCGAAGAAGTCAACCAGAGGGTACATATTCACCGTGGCAATATCGGTGATACCGATCCGGTTGCCGGTACCAGTGATCTGGATGCGCGTATTCATCGCTGGCTGAATCCCGTGGCCAAGGTTGTAGTGACTATCCAGTAGGGTGGCAAGGGGAGAATTCACCATGAAAAGATTGAAATTGGGCGCTCTGCTGGTGTCTTTGGCTATTTCAGCCCTGCTGACCGGCTGCGACAGCGATAACAATGATCGTGTCGATGTGCCGGACAACCCTGTACCTGAGCCTGAACCTGTCACGGTGGGGTTTGAAGTAACGGTTACCAACCTGACTCACGGGCAGCCCCTGTCACCGATAGCGGTGGTGGCCCACGGCAGCACGCTGCAGGGCTGGACTGTCGGCGAACCTTCCAGCAGCGGCCTTGAGCTGCTTGCCGAAGGTGGCGACAATAGCGAATTCCTGATGGCGTTTGAGGATGCCGGCAACTTTGCCTCAATCAGTGCAGAAGCGCCGCTGGGTCCGGGCGGCACAGATAGCTTTTCTCTGAGCTTTGCCGAAGAGGAGGAAATACTGCTGACGGTCGCCACCATGCTGGTCAATACCAACGATGCATTCAGCGGGGTCACTCGAATCGACATTTCTGCCCTGGCGGTGGGAGAGTCACTGCAACGATTGGCACCGGTATACGATGCAGGCACCGAGTTTAACAGCGAATTGGCCGGCACCATACCTGGTCCCGCTGATGGTGGCGAGGGTTTCAACGCTGAACGGGAGGATACGAATTTTGTCGCACGTCACCCCGGCATTGTCAGTCGGGCAGATGGATACACCGAATCGGTTCTCAACCAGTCCCACCGTTTTGATCAGCCAGCCATGCTGCTAAGCATCACCCGGACCGAGTAATAATTGCGGCCCTGCTGCGACAAACTGTCCAGGACCTGTGCAGCTCATCCCGGGGAGGGAGAGCTGCGACAGGGAAAAGACTTTGAACCGGTGGGTCGCTATGAGCAAGCGTATTCTGATAATCGAGGACGATCACGATATATTGCGCTTGTTGCGCATGCATCTTGAGGCACTGGGTTACTTGGTCACCTCCTGTGACAATGGGGAGCAGGGGCTGATGCGGGCCCTCAACCAGAAATTCAACCTGTTGGTGCTCGATGTGATGCTGCCGGGCCTGGACGGGCTGGAAGTCTGCCGCCGTTTGCGAGATGCCGGCAATGCCCTTCCGATTCTGATGCTGACCGCACGCAGTTCCGAACTGGATCGGGTGCTGGGGCTTGAAATGGGCGCCGATGACTATCTTCCCAAGCCATTTGGCATACGCGAGCTGCAGGCCCGCGTCAAAGCTCTGTTGCGTCGTACCGCACTGAACGCCCAGGTGGAAAACCGGGTGGATCGAATGATTACCTGTGGCCGCCTGCACATCGACTGTACCAAGCGGCTCGCAACGCTGGATTTGCGGTCACTGGAGCTGACGGCGCGGGAATTCGACCTGCTTTGTTACCTTGCCAGTCACCCCGGCAGAGTTTTTCGCCGAGCGCAGATTCTGGATGCGGTCTGGGGTTACCAACACAGCGGTTACGAGCACACGGTGAATTCCCATATCAATCGCCTGCGCAGCAAACTGGAGCGGAACCCTTCGCAACCGGAATATGTGTTGACAGTATGGGGTGTGGGCTATAAGTTTAATGATGCAGTTTCTGCGTGATGCTTTCTTCCGGCGCCTGGCACTGCTGCTGTTGTGCAGTTTTGTTATTGTGGGCGCGCTGTTTCTGCTGCTGATGCGCTATGTAGTCAGCGCCCATCAAAATGAAGTGGCGCAAAACCTGCACCGCGATCTGGCTCGCCATCTAGTCGATCAACATGCATTATTTATTGACGGCCAGCCGGATAAAGAGGGCCTCTATCACCTGTTTCACAACCTGATGGTATTGGGCCCGAACTTTGAATTCTATCTGCTGGACCCACAGGGCGAAGTGCTCGCCTATTCCGCCGATCCGGCCCAGATCAAGCGCCGGCATATCGATATCGGACCCATTCGCACGTTTCTCGGCAGTCCCACTGAAATTCAGCGCACAATATATGGCGCGGACCCCCGCGACCGCGAGCGACGTAAGATCTTTTCCGCGGCCCCAGTAAATCGGGATGGCCAGCTTAAAGGCTATATGTATGTGATTATTGGCGGTGAGGTGTTTGATAATGTGGCGCAAGGTGTGTGGCAGAATCAGATCCTGCGCTGGGTGGTGGTGGTTTTCCTCGGTGGCCTGATACTCAGCTTGATGGCTTCTCTATGGGTGTTTGGCCTGCTCACCCGCCCACTGCGGCAACTCACCGGGGATATGCAGCGCTTTCGAGCTGTCGGCCTGCAACGGGAGTTGTCGCCAACGCCCTGGGATGCCAATGCCAATGATGTGGTTCACCGCCTGGGCAGTGCCTTCAATGCATTGACTGCATCGCTGCGGGCCCAGTACCTGCGTATAAAAACCGTCGATGAAATGCGCCGGGAACTGTTGGCCCATATTTCTCACGACCTGCGCACGCCGCTTTCATCCTTGCGGGGGTATCTGGAAACTTGGTTGATCAAGCGCGAAGAACTGAACCCGGACGATAGCCGGCACTATGTGGAGACGGCTTATCGCAATAGCAAAAAAGTGCATCGGTTGGTGGAACAATTGTTCGAACTGGCCTGCCTGGAAAGTGCCGATGTACCCATGCACTTTGAGGAAATTGTGCTGGCAGAACTGATACAGGATGTATTGCAGAAATTTGCCCTGAAAGCCCGCCAGCACTGTGTAAGAATGGATGTGACCCCGCAAGATTCAACCATTGTAGTACACGGCGATATTGAAAAACTCGAACGGGTATTCTCCAACCTGGTGGAAAATGCCCTGCGCCACTGCGGCCGCGGTGATGAGATCATTGTGCAATTGCAGCCCCGCGGTAAAGAAGTGCTGGTCAGTGTGAAAGATAGCGGCTGCGGAATACCCGCTGATGATCTGCCACATATATTCGAGGCCCATTACAGGGCGGCCAACAGCTTACCCGACAACAGTGGGCAGGGTGGGCTGGGGCTTGCAATCACCAAAAGGTTGCTGGCACTGCACCAGGTTGATATCAGTGTGTGCAGCAGGGAAAATCACGGTACCGCCTTTGAGTTTCAACTGCGCTGTAGCTGATGTGCGTTGTTCTTGGATATGGTCGGACATTTCTGCTGTCGGCCTCTGGCTATCCCGGTATTTTTCTGATGCCGGATTGCATGGTGTGGCACCAGGTCCGGCCAGTCTCCTGCCCGACAGCTCCCCTCAATGGATTCGGTTACAGAGCGAAAGCAGCATCCAGCTGAGTGCAGTGGCTTTGCCCAGGAGATAGGTCCCCCCTTTATGTGGGCGCATGTAGCGTGGATACCCATCCTGTCTCAGAGGGGAGGGACTGATGCTATGGGGGGCCGGGACATATAGCAGGCCGCTGGCCCCGCTTTGGGCCGCCGCATGGCTTCACACCCTGGGGACGCCGCCACAGGGCGTTTCTGATTTGCACGCAGCTTCTTGAAAAATATAAAGAAAATCTTGGACTTTGACGGCTTCAAACCTATGATAGAAGCCCCGCTTGGGGCCGGTAAATGAGGTCAATTGCGTTAAAAATCCCTGTTATGGTCCGATAAGGCATGGTTCAAGTCAGAAAACATCATTCCTACGGTGTTGAGCGCGAACTCGATCTGGAGTCCTGGCTGCGCCATATGCAGAAACTGGCCGGGCTGAATGGCGCCCAGCTCGTGACGCTGCGCCGCGCTGCTGAGATGAGTGCCGAGGCAGAGCAGCGGTCCATCGCGGTGGAGCACATCTGGGCGGAAGGTGCCAGTAGTTTTGCCACCGGGCTGGAAATGGCCGAGATACTGGCCGACTTGCAAATTGATTCCGAGGCACTGGTTGCCGCTGTACTGTATCGAGCGGTGCGGGAGAAACGCCTGCCACTTGGGGTGGTGGAGGAGGGGTTTGGCCCGGTAGTGACCAAGCTGATCCGCGGAGTCCTGCGTATGGCAGCGATTCGCAGTCGCAGTGCAGGTACCGGTGATGAGGGTAGAGGCGGTGCTGTAGAAGAGCACTCGGAGAATATCCGCCGCATGTTGGTGGCGTTGGTAGATGATGTGCGGGTGGCGTTAATCAAGCTTGCGGAGCGCACCTGCGCGATTCGCGCGGCAAAGAATGCCGAGCAGCCTAAGCGCACACGCGTGGCCCGTGAAGTGGCCGATATTTACGCCCCCCTTGCGCACCGTTTGGGTATTGGCCATATCAAGTGGGAGCTGGAGGATCTTTCGTTCCGCTACTTGGAGCCGGGAGATTATAAACAGATTGCCCACCTGTTGGATGAGAAGCGCCTGGCGCGACAAAAATATATCGATGCGGTATTGGACCTGCTCCGTGGCGAGCTGACGCGTGCAGATATTGAGGGCGATGTTTACGGTCGGGCAAAGCATATCTACAGTATCTGGCGCAAAATGCGCCATAAGAACATTGGTTTCTCACAGGTATACGATATTCGCGCAGTGCGGATACTGGTCCCTACGATACGGGACTGTTATGCGGTGCTGGGGATAGTGCATAATTTATGGCGCAACATACCCAATGAGTTTGATGATTACATCGCCTCCCCCAAGGAAAATGGCTATCGCTCCCTGCACACTGCGGTTATTGGGCCCGAGCGCAAGGTGTTGGAGGTGCAGATTCGCACCTTCGCCATGCACGAGGAGGCCGAGTATGGTGTCTGCGCACACTGGCGTTACAAAGGCACCGATCTCAAGAAAAGTGGCAGCCAGGACAGTTACGAGCAGAAAATTTCCTGGCTGCGCCAGGTGCTCGATTGGCACGAGGAAGTGGGCGGAAATCCTCTGCGGGATGACTTGCAAAGCAGTGACGTTGATACACGCATTTACGTGTTCACCCCGGATGGGCACGTAGTGGATTTACCCAGCGGTGCCACACCTCTGGATTTTGCCTACAAGATTCATACTGAAATCGGCCATCGCTGCCGCGGTGCCAAGGTGGATGGGCGCATCGTGCCCCTCAATCACGAATTGCGTACTGCCAATCAGGTGGAAATTCTCACCAGCAAACGGGAGGCCCCCAGCCGCGACTGGTTGTCTTCGGGCATGGGCTATATCACAACTTCGCGGGCGCGGGCCAAAATTATCCACTGGTTTAAGCAGCAGGCGCGAGACCAGAATATCGCTGATGGACGCAGCATTCTCGACAGCGAATTCAGGCAACTGGCGCTGACAGAATTCGATTTTGAGAAACTGTCGGCCAAGCTGAATATGTCTTCACTGGAGGATCTCTATGCGGCTGTGGGTGCCGGGGATATTGGTGTTGGCCAGGTCTTGAATGCCGCCCAGCGTATGGTCAGGGTGGTACCTGTGGACAAGGTGCCCTCGCTCACGGCACCGGTTGCCAGGGGGGAGGGCAAGGCGGATGTGTATATCGATGGCGTCGGCAACCTGCTCACCCATATTGCACGCTGCTGCAACCCCTTGCCGGGCGACGATATTATGGGCTATATCACCCTCGGTCGCGGAGTCTCTATTCACCGAAAAGACTGCGCCAATATGCTGCGCATGCAGGCGGAGGAATCCGACCGGGTGCTACAGGTGAGTTGGGCTGAGAAGCCACAGGAACTCTATGCGGTGGAGATAGTGATCGAAGCCTACGACCGCCATGGCCTGCTGCGCGATGTAACCGTGATGCTGGACAGCCATAAAGTCAATGTCACCGCTATGCAGACCCGCTCCAATAAGCACAGACACACCGTGGAAATGGTGCTCACCGCAGAGATCCACAACTTTGAAGAATTGAGTCGTGTGCTGCACCGCATCAATCGCCTGCCCAATGTCGCTTCGGCGAAGCGGCGTATGCTGCACTGAAAGAGAGGGGCAAGTGCAAGACGAATACTCGCTGGAAGACCTGCTGTACCTGATGGCCCGACTGCGCGATCCCATGAGCGGCTGTCCTTGGGATTTGAAACAGACGTTTGACAGCATAGCTCCCTGTACGATTGAAGAGGCCTATGAAGTAGCCGAGGCCATCGAGGCCACTGATTACGAACATTTGCGCGAGGAGCTTGGCGACCTGCTGTTTCAGGTAATCTTCTATGCCCAACTGGGCCGGGAGCAGGGCTGTTTCGACTTTCCGCGCATTGTCGATACCCTGGTGCGAAAACTTGTGCGCAGGCACCCCCATGTATTTCCCGATGGTAATCTAGACGGTGAAGCCGACACTGGCGATGTGGATGCGGTACAGGTGAAGCGGAACTGGGAGGCGATCAAGGCTGCCGAGCGCAATGTCAAGGGTGACGCCGGGGTCCTGGCCGGAGTGGCGGTGGGACTACCTGCGATGACGCGTGCGGCCAAATTACAGAAACGTGCTTCGCAAGTTGGCTTCGACTGGCCGGATATTCATGGTGTGCTCGACAAAATCGAGGAAGAGATTACCGAGCTGCGCGAGGCCGTGGCGCTTGGCGATCGCCGGCACGTAGCGGAAGAACTGGGTGACCTGGTATTTTCCTGTGTAAATGCAGCGCGTCACTTGAAGTTAGATCCCGAGGCGATACTGCGTCGCAGTAATCGCAAATTTGAGCAGCGTTTTGGTGCTGTAGAGTCTGCGCTACAGGCCCGGGGGCGCCGGTTTGCGGATGTCAGCCTGCGGGAATTGGACCGGCTTTGGAAGCGGGCGAAAGCGGAGCAGACGCCCAAGCCTCATGATCCCTGACGCAAAACGCAAATGGAGTGCCGGTTTGATCGAAAATCACCGGGTCCTGCACCTGACGGGAGCTGTGTAATTTTACCGGAATGGGGGGTATAAGCAGCAATCTTGCTCAATGTTGGGTCTGCGTGTAAGGTAGCGCTCTTTTGGTGCGGCGACTGTTGGACGTCGACAGTTTTGGAGGCTACAGAACATGCGAATTATTCTCTTGGGCCCACCGGGAGCCGGCAAAGGCACTCAGGCACAATTTATCGTAGAGAAGTTCGACATTCCGCAAATCTCCACCGGCGATATGCTTCGTGCAGCGGAGAAATCTGCCACACCTCTTGGCCTGCAGGCGAAAAATATTATGGCGGCAGGCCAACTGGTCTCTGATGATCTGATCATTGCCCTGGTGAAAGAGCGCATTGCAAAGGCTGACTGCGCAGGCGGTTTTCTGTTCGATGGTTTTCCCCGCACTATTCCCCAAGCCCAGGCCCTGCTGGATGCGGATATCCCTATCGACCACGTTGTGGAGATTGCAGTTGACGATGAGGAAATTGTCAAGCGCCTCTCCGGCCGGCGCATACACGAGGGCTCTGGCCGCGTGTATCATATTATTTACAATCGACCCCGGCGCGAAGGATTGGATGATATGACCGGTGAGGCACTGATTCAGCGCAACGATGATAGCGAAGAGACTGTGCGCAAGCGTCTTGCGGTCTATCGTGAGCAGACGGCGCCCCTGGTTGGTTTCTACCGTGAGCTGGAGGCGCGCTCCCCGGAAACAGCCCCCAGATACACGAAAATCTCCGGGGTTGGCAGCATGGAGGAAATTCGCGGTAAGCTACTTGAGGCCCTGTGCTGAGTTGTCGATGCCGATACATCTAAAAAGCTCCCTCTCGGGAGCTTTTTTATATTACCCTCACTGCGCCTTTGGCGGAAGATCAGCATTTCTGTTCCTTGTGAGTGTCCCTTTAACCAGTTATTTTCGGCGGGCTTTACCGACAAATTTACTGATCAGGCGGGTTTGACTATGTCCACGGCAGTAATCTTGATGAATTTGGGCACGCCCGCACAGCCGACTGCAGCTTCGGTGAGGCGATTTTTGCGGGATTTTCTCTCTGATCCCCGTGTTGTGGAAATTCCCCGCCCTCTCTGGCTCACAATATTGAACTGTCTGGTTTTGCCGTTTCGCCCCAAGCGCATCGCGCCCGCCTATGAGGGAATATGGAACCGTGGTGTGGATGGTGCTCGGGTTGCAGGTTCTCCACTTCTCTACTATACACGCACACAGGCTGAGTTATTACAGGAGCATTTTTATAGTAACGGGCGCGATCTTGTGGTTGAGTATGCTATGACCTACGGCGGCCCGCGGCTACACCAGGTGGTGGAGACATTGCGTAAAAAAGGGATTGAATCCTTTGTTGTTTTCCCACTGTATCCACAATATTCAGCTACAACCACAGCGGCAATTTACGATCAAGTGGCGCAGATTTTTCTCAAGAGCCGCGATATTCCAGATATTTCGCTAGTAAGGGATTATTATCATAATTCCCTCTATATCAACGCGCTCGCCAATTCCGTGCGCGAGCACTGGCAGAAATACGGGCCGGCCGAAAAACTCCTGTTGTCATTTCATGGTATCCCGAAGGCCAATACTGAGAAAGGAGATCCCTATTATCGGCACTGTCTAGAGACTGCGCGTCTGTTGGCGGATCAATTGCAAATTGCCGGGGAATGCTGGCAGGTCAGTTTCCAGTCCCGTTTTGGCAAAGCGGAATGGTTGCAGCCCTATACCGATAAAACACTCACGGAATGGGGCACACGCGGCGTGGCTTCCGTAGATGTCATCTGTCCTGCATTCTCGGCGGACTGCCTGGAGACTCTGGAAGAAATTTCGGTAGAGAATCGCGCTATTTTTCTCGATGCGGGGGGAAGTGAATACCGATATATTCCTGCATTGAACCTGCGCAAGGATCATATTGAGGCGCTAGCTGCAGTGCTTGAGAACCGCTTGCCGGGACCAAAATAATCTCCATCACTGCGCCAAAGAGAGCCTCTGCGGTGAAATTTGATAAAAAAATCTACTTTTTGCCCGAAAAGCCTTTATTTATTTGCTTTTTGACTTGCAATACCGGATATTTTTATTAACTTTGATATGGTTGTATCGAAATAGGCGGTGTGGCGCTATGCATAAGTAATAAAAACAGCCCATTGCAGTTTTTATTCGATAGCAAAAAGGCAATGCTGCCGGCACACTTTCGGAAGTACTTCTTTTTTCAGTGAGGAGACAAGGGATGGCAAGAGTAGCGAAAAAGAGTACGCGGACGACTGGCTCGACCACGGCGTCGCCAATAGTCGCGAGAGCACAGAAGGCGCTGGTTGCAGCGAACAAGTCATTGGCGGCACAGCTGGATCGTGTGGCAAAGGCTAAAGCCCGTGCCAAAAAAAGTAAATCGGTAGCCGTGAAGACCTCGCTGGCCAATGCCAATAGCAAAGCGAAAGCTATGCGCGTCAAGCTGGCTGTGGTCAAGATAGATCTCGCCAAAGCCAAAGCCATGGACGCGGTGCGCGTTGCAGAAGTGGCCGCTAAAGAGAAGATTGCCGCTTTGTCCGAGAGCCTTTCTGCCAAGGCGAACAAGGACCTGGCGGCGGCTCTGAAAGCGTTTGAAAGCCGCTGGATGAAAACCCGCGCCAAGGTACACGCCAGGAAAATCAAGGCGGCCGAGAAAAAAGCCGAGGCCAAAGTGAAAGCGGCTGCGAAGAAGGCGGCAGCAAAAACCAGAGAGCTAGAGAAGAGGGCGGCAGCGAAGCTCAAGGCGGAGGCCAAAAAGTCCACTGCCAAGAAAAAGACCACTGCCAAGAAAAAGACCACCGCCAAGAAAGCGGTCAAGGCAAAAAGAGTAGGCCGGCCAAAGAGGGCCACTACAGCGGCAAAGCGGGCTGGTCGTCCCAAGAGAGCCACCAGGACCACTGCCGCGAAACGGGTGGGCCGCCCCAAAAAGACCTCCGCTAAGGCTACCAGGGCAACGAAGAAAACAGCGCGCCGTGGTCGCCCCCGCAAGAAGGCAGCCTGATACAGTCCCGTTCAGCCTACTGCTGAGCGGTGAGGCTGGATCGGCTATCGTGAACCCCGGCTGCGGCCGGGGTTTTCTGTTTACTGTGGTAGACAGCTATTCCCCCGGCAATGAGCAAGGTCCTCCTGGGCCCAACTGATTGCCCCTTTTAAAAGACCAGCAGAAGTGAGCGTATCCCATTCTCCAGAAATCATGGCGGCATCACCCCGTGCCGTTATGGGGCACCATTTCTATAGCTGTGGGGGGGGAATAAATTACATGACTCCCTGTCATGACCGTGCCACAATGCCCCGCTCGCAATTTCCCGCTTTGAGACAGCTGTGAAGATTCTCGCCTTGGATACTACCTCCAGCGCCTGTTCTGTAGCCTGCTATGGCAATGGCCAGATAACCGCGCGTTTCGTGCAAGCCGAACGCGGCCACACCCATCGGCTGTTGCCAATGGTGGACGAGGTGCTAGCCGATGCGGGCGTTGTCCTCTCTGACCTGGATGCGCTCGCAGTAAGTCATGGGCCCGGTTCATTCACCGGGCTGCGTATAGCCATCAGCTGCGCCCAGGGCCTGGCATATTCCGCCGATATACCTGTAGTGCCGGTATCCAGCCTGTCCGCCCTAGCACTTGGTGCTAGGCGCACACATCCCGAGTGGGGGGGTGCCCCGATTGTGTCGGTGCTGGATGCCCGTATGGGGCAGGTTTACTGGGGTGTTTTTACAGCACAGTCGCCCCATCACAGCCTGTTGCCCGAGGCGGTGACAAGCCCTGAGCAGATGGTATTGTCTCTGCAGAAGGCAACACTTCCTGCTCCACTGTATGGGGCCGGCCCCGGTTGGCACTACAACCGCCTGCGTGCGGTTCCGGTTGCAGGTATCGATCAGAATACCCCGGTTTGTGCGGAGGATATCCTGCAATTGGCGATGCCCCTGTGGCAGGCGGGCGTGGCAACAACCGCCGAGGCGCTGGAGCCCAGATATCTGCGCAACGAAATCACTTGGCAAAAACGACAAAAAATTCGATCCCGGTAGTCTATGGAAATTTTTCAGATCGTTGTGTTGGCCTTGATGCAGGGGTTGACTGAATTTCTCCCAATCTCAAGCTCAGCCCATTTGATTCTACCCGCCGAGCTGCTTGGATGGCGGGATCAGGGACTGGCCTTTGATGTGGCTGTGCACCTGGGTTCATTGATTGCGGTGGTTTTTTATTTTCGCAGGGATATCCGGCTGCTGATCAGAGATGGGCTGGGCGGATTTATCGATGGGCATTTTACCGCTGAAGGACGGCTCGCCTGGTTGCTTGTTCTCGCTACCATTCCGGCTGGTTTGGCCGCCCTGGTATTCGATGACTTCATTGCAACGAACCTGCGCTCCGCAACTGTGATCGCTGCTGCTATGATCGGTTTTGGGATACTGCTCTGGTGGGCGGATGTGCGGGGAGCCAGAAGGAATTCGCTCGCACAGCTCAATTGGAAGAAAGCCCTGTTGATCGGGATGGCGCAGGCGATTGCTCTGATTCCCGGAACCTCCCGTTCCGGTATTACCATGACGGCTGGATTGATGCTGGGCATGAAGCGAGAAGCGGCTGCGCGGTTTTCCTTTCTGATGTCGATCCCGGTCATTACACTGAGTGGTCTGTGGCTTGCCATGGATTTGCTCGCACTGGATACCATGCCCTGGCGCGACATACTGCTCGGCGCGGTGCTCTCCGGTATCAGCGCGTATTTATGTATTCATTTCTTTCTCAAATTGATCAGTCGCATAGGCATGGCACCTTTCGCAATATATCGCCTGGCGCTGGGGGCACTCCTACTTTGGGTGATCTGGAGGTAGTTTTATGGCAACGGTAGCGTTTATTGGCCTCGGGGTCATGGGATATCCCATGGCAGGCTATCTCTCGAGGGCAGGCCACTGTGTACGGGTATATAATCGCACGCTCAGCCGCACAGATCAGTGGCTGCGTGCATACACTGGTCGGGGTTTTGCAACCCCGGGGGAAGCCGCGCGCGGTGCAGAGGTGGTTTTTACCTGCGTGGGAAATGACCATGATTTGTCCGAAGTGGTGCGCGGAGAGCAGGGCGCTCTTGCTGCTATGGGGCAGGGTACACTGCTGGTGGATCACACTACCGTATCCGCAGATATCACCCGATCACTCGCTGTTTGCGCCCGTGATCGGGAGATTGGATATCTCGATGCCCCGGTATCCGGTGGCCAGGCAGGTGCACAAAAGGGGGGCTTAACGGTGATGGTGGGTGGTCAGGAAGCGGATTATCAACGCGTTCTCCCTTTGATCAATTGCTATGCAGATGCGGTCAAGTTGATGGGCCCGGTAGGCAGTGGACAACTGTGCAAGATGGTCAATCAGATTTGTATCGCCGGCGTCGTCCAGGGGCTTGCCGAAGGCCTGTACTTTGCCAAGGCAGCGGGGCTCGACGCGGGGGAAGTTGTCAGTGTGATTTCCAAGGGCGCCGCGCAGAGCTGGCAGATGGAAAATCGCTCGAAAACCATGCTGGCGGGGGAATACGAGCATGGATTTGCCGTCGACTGGATGCGCAAAGACCTGGCAATTGTCCTGGATGAGGCCCGGCGCAACGGTGCCCTGTTGCCGCTGACCGCCCTGGTGGATCAATTTTACAGTGAGGTACAGGCCATCGGGGGCTCCCGCTGGGATACTTCCAGCCTCTTTGCACGACTGATGAAGATACGCCCCTTCGAATGATCTATTTATTCTGCCGTTCGTTCCCGGGCCGGGTGTTTGTATGGCCGACCCGGGTTATATGCTGCACAGTTGTTGCTGACTCCCGATGAAAACGCTCCTGCTCTCTGCCTACGATGCCCACAGCCATAGGCGCTGGCGCAAGGGTCTGGTTGCTGCCTTATTTCAGTTGGCGTATCCGTGGCAACAGTCTCACCTGGGCCAGAGGGGGTGCTGCGCGGACTTTGCGACAGGATTGGGACCTGATAATTGCCACTTCGATGGCAGATCTCAGTGCTTTGCGCGGGCTGGTACCGGAAATAGCCGGGGTGCCTGTTGTTGTCTACTTTCATGAAAATCAGTTTGCCTACCTGGCAAGCGCCGATATCACCCGATCCATAGAGCCGCAAATACTGAATATCTAAACGGCGCTGGCAGGAAACTTGTTGCTTTTTAATTTAATCATTAGGTAAACCCCCGGCTATGCCGGGGGGACTTGAATAGGTTCGACCGTTGCTACGGTCTAGTAGCCTTCTATTTCGACCAAGAAGTAGAAGGGTGTACCTATGAGAGACTATAAAAGTTTGACGCATACAAGTTGGGATTGTAAATACCATGTAGTGTTTATCCCAAAACGTAGAAGAAAGTTGATATATGGCAATCTGCGCAAGGGCTTGGGGGAGGTCTTCCATGGGTTGGCTGGTAGAAAGGGTTGCAAGATAGAAGAAGGACATTTAATGGCAGATCATGTGCATATGTGTATCAGTATCCCACCGAAGTATTCGGTATCGAATGTAGTAGGATATTTGAAAGGTAAAAGTGCCATTATGATAGCCAGGCGCTTTCTTTAAGGGGAAACAGAGAAAGTTTGCAGGAGAGCATTTTTGGGCGAGAGGCTATTTTGTCTCTACAGTAGGTCTGGATGAGGAACTGGTTAGAGCATATATCCGTAATCAAGAGCAGGAGGATGTTCGTCGAGATCAAATGATGCTGGGGCTATAGTGCCTTGGGTGCAAATAAAGCCCTTTGAGGGCGTCACCCTATAAGCTCCCGGCTTTGCCGGGAGTCGTTTAACTCTGAATTTAACCGCCGCACCATGATCGACGGTGCCGCCAGGCTATTAAAGCGCTTCCCCGATGGTGTGCCGATGGGCGCCTGCGAAGAAATGGAGCGCAAATCCCGGGTACTGCCGGTGCCCCTGGAAGATTCCCTGTTTATCGCTGCCCGCAATGCCACCCCAGAGCCCAGTGTGGCCCGGAAGTATCGCTGGACTCAGGGCTATCAGGGGGCAATTCCCCCAGGAGTTTTGGTTATCAGGTGGGCTGCGCGCTGGGAATATGACAAGGGCCCCGAACGCCTATTGTGTATTCTGCGGGGGCTGAAATCGAAAGGGGTGGATTTCCTGCTCAACCTGATGGGCCAATCCTTCCACAGCTGCCCCGAGGCACTAATGCGCATTCAGCGGGATTTTGCCCAACACCTGTTGGTGGTAGGATATGTACAAAACGCGGAGACCTACCGCGATATCCTCAGAAACAGCCACGTATTTCTCTCCACTGCCCAACATGAGGTTTAGGGGCTGGCAGTGATGGAGGCCGCGATAACCGGGTGCACGCCACTGGTTCCGGATGAACAGTGTTACCCTGAATACTACCCCAACTCCTTGCGCTATATCGGTGTTACCGATGCGCTTGTCAAACTGGCATCCCTGGCCGTTCAGGTCAGAGAACACAGGCCTTTGCCAAAGGTGGAATTTGAGGCGTTTTCCTGGAAGCAGCAGTGGCGGGCATACAGCGACTGCCTGTATCGCCTGGCTCGGAAAGAGCACTTACGGAATAAAACAAGAGCACCGTGTGCAAGCGCGAAAGGCGATGTGCCGACGATTGACACAGACCCCCTGGAAGCAAACAATCCCGCTCAGTAGTGCGGGTATCTCAGTGGAAATGGCGCGATTACGGCTGTCGTCACCGGCAGGGGGGAACCGATGCAAGTACGGTATGGTATGGATGCCTTTTCCTAAGCAGGGTTAGCGCAGGAAATTGTCTTTCAGCAGGTCGACCACTTCGTCCCCGCGTCCACTGAGTATGGCTTTGAGGCCAAATAGTGCTGTGGACGATACCTGCTGTGCTTTGATTGATGGCGGCATAACCAATTCCATACGGTTCACGGTGACATCCAGTAGGGCGGGTCCTTCTGCGGCCAGCCAGCGTTGCATGGCCTCGGACAGATCACCGGCTTTGTCCACCTTCTCCCCCCAAAAACCGCAGACTTCCGCCAGGCGACCGAAGTCCGGATTTTTTAACTCGGTGTAGCTGTCCAGCATTCCCTCGATGCGCTGTTCCATTTCCACGAAACCGAGAGAATGGTTGTTAAATACCAGCAGCTTCACAGGAATCTTTTCCTGCACCAGTGTGAGCAGATCTCCCATCAGCATGGTCAGGCCGCCATCGCCACACAGGGCGATCACCTGGCGACCGGGGTATGCCTTGGCCATACCCAGCGCTTGCGGATAGGCATTGGCCATAGTGCCGTGAGACAGACTAGTGAGGAAGGCGCGCTTACCGTTGGCATGTAGGTGGCGCAACATCCATACCATTGGTGAACCACCGTCTGCGGTGAAGGCCGCATCATCACCAGCCAGTTTGTCCAGGGTCTGGGCAACAAACTGGGGATGGATCAAGCTGGGGTCTGGCTCGTTGCCGCGTTTCTGCAACTGCTTCAGATCACTGCTGTAGCGCGCGCGCAGGCTTTCCAGAAATGTCTTATCGCTGTGGGGCTTCAGGCGCGGCAGCAGGGCTGACACCGTTGTGTTGATATCGCCTACCAGCCCCATGTCCACGGCAGTGCGGCGGCCGAGGTGGGAGGCCTCGATATCCACCTGGATAATGGTGGCCTTTTCCGGGTAAAACTGCGTGTAGGCGAAGTCGGAGCCAAGGCACAGCAGCAGATCGCAGGTCATCACGGCATGGTATCCGGCCGGGTTGCCTATGAGACCGTTCATACCCACATTGCAGGGATTGTCGTAGTCTAGGAATTCTTTGGCCCGGGTGGTGTGGACTATCGGCGCTGCCAATTGTTGGCCGAGCTCGACCACGGCATCGTGGGCAAAGCGGCAGCCGATGCCACCGTAAATGGTGATATTCTTCGCCCGATTGAGTTTGTCCGCCAGGGCGTCCAGCGCTGTATCTTCCGGACGTGTCAGCCACCGTGGCCTGTGGACCGACCAGGGTATGCTGTCCTTTGATTTTATTTTAAACATGTCGCCATTGACCACCACTACCGCCACACCGCGGTGGTTGAGTGCAGCCTGAGCGGCCTGGCTCACGATTCGTCGAGCCTGGTCCGGATGGGCAATGGGTTCACAGAACACGGAGCACTGCTCGTAGAGTTTTTTCTGATCGACTTCCTGTGGGTATCCCAGCCCCTGTTCAGAGCGGTCGATGTTCGAAGCGATCAGTAGCACCGGTGCACCGTTTCTGTGGCTTTCAAAAATGCCGTTGATAAAGTGCAGGCTGCCGGGGCCGGTTGTGCCGGCACAGACGCTTAATTCGCCACTCAAGTAGGATTCGCCCCCGGCGGCGAAAGCGCCCACCTCTTCATGACGGACGTGGATCCATTCGAGTTTGGAGTGTCGTACGGCCGAGGTGAAATGGTTGATGGTATCGCCGACAATACCGTAGCAGCGTTTCGCGCCGGCTTTTACCAGGGTGTCAGCGATGATTTCTGAGACCGTCAGCATAGTGTTCTCCGCAGAAGGGGCAGTTAGAGAGAAATGGTGTTCAGTACGGACTGCGTCGAATCGACTGTTTCAATCCCATGTCGAGCCTGACGGTGGGTAGGAATGAGTCCGCCTGTGCGGCTAGCCACCACTGTCCGTAGGGCGTTTCTTCGGGCGCCTCGATCAGAGATTTCTCATCGATAAAATGCCAAATATGGTGGATGGGCTTTGAGTCGCCGCTGCTGAGGTTGTGATACAGGTGGTAGGGTTTTAGGTCGCGCGGATTACTCAGGCCGGCGGCAGCGACAATATTGCCCAGGGCCTCCAGTGTTTTAGCCTGAAATGCCGCTGCGCGCTTACTCTGGACTTCCACTACCAGTCCGCGCTGGCGGCGGGGGTCCTGGGTGGTGACGCCGGTGGGGCAGGTGTCGGTGTGGCAGCGCTGTGACTGTATACAGCCAATGGAAAACATGAATGCCCGCGCAGCATTGCACCAGTCGGCGCCGACTGCGAGGCACGCCGCCAGGCCGGAAGCAGAGAACAGTTTGCCGCTGGCAGCGAGACGGACCTTATCGCGCAGGCCCGCCCCCACCAGGGCGTTGCGCATCACGATCAGGCCCTCCAGAAGCGGCATACCCACATGGTTGGAGAGTTCCAGCGGTGCAGCACCTGTACCACCCTCGGACCCATCGACTACAATAAAGTCGAGTAAAATCCCGGTTTCGCACATGGCTTTCATAATGGCCATCACTTCATAAATATGACCCACACAGAGTTTAATGCCAACTGGTTTGCCTCCGGAGAGTGAGCGCATCTGGTCGGCAAACTGGAGCAGTTCTATGGGGGTGGAAAACATGGAGTGCGCACGCGGAGACACACAATCCATCCCGGGTGTTACTTTTCGCGTGGATGCGATTTCCTGTGTGACCTTTACCCCTGGCAACACCCCACCATGACCGGGTTTGGCACCCTGGCTGAGTTTGATTTCCGTCATCTTCACCTGGTCGTCGCAGGCTTCGCGGAAGAGATCCGGGTTAAAGCTGCCATCGGGATTGCGGGTGCCAAAGTAGCCGGAGCCCAGCTCCCATACCAGATCGCCGCCATGCTTGCGGTGGTAGGGGCTGATGCCCCCCTCACCGGTATCTTGGTAAAAACCGCCAATCGCGGCCCCTTTATTGAGGGCCTCAACGGCGACGGCGGAGAGTGCGCCAAAACTCATCGCGGAGACATTGAGCAGCGAGACATTGTAGGGTTGCGAACACTGCTCTGTCCCAACCTTGATGCACGCTCCCACATCCACTTTGTCTGCCGGGGTAATAGAGTGTGTCAGCCACGTACTCTCGGGGGCCTGGACATCCAGTTCGGTTCCAAAGGGGTGCATATCAGAGAAGCCATCGGCGCGGGCATTGACCAGGCGACGGGCCTCGTAGCTGAACGGCAGGCCCTCCTCATCGCCTTCGACGATATAGGCGCGGAAATAGGGGCGCAAATTCAGGAACATCCAGCGGATACGTGCGGCTACCGGATAGTTGCGGGTCAGTGTCCACTGGCGCTGGAATATATCGTAAATGCCCAGGATCAACAGTGTCAGGCTTCCCCCCAGGGCAATCAGCCACCAACTACTTACTGTCACCGTGAGTATCAGGAAAAAGGGTGTCAGGAACAGGGCACTCAGTGGAATAATGGCACGTTTGAGTCCGTTCCTGCAGGAGAAGGCCTGCCAAGCATTGGATATCATCATAGGGGGTCAGTTGCCGTGTTGTTGGCGTTACCGGGAGTTCTGATACTGAACCTAGATCATTCGCGACGACTTTGCCGCGATTGCGCTGGGATTTGCTGTCGTTAATCTGGCAGCCACATAGATTGTCGGCCGATGGTGGCACTGACGAGCATCCGCCGGTGTTGAGCTGTTGCGGGCGGCACCGCGCAATTGTGGCGGTGTTTCAAGGCTGTGAATGGCACAGGGGAGGGAATACCAGCTGGGCGGTTGAACAATCCCCTAGCAGGTAAGTGCCGGCAGGCGTTCCCGGGTCAAGGTCTCCAGCGCAGTCACCACAGAAAAGTTGTTCAACTCCATCAGGATGTCATCCAGGTCCAGGAGTTGCCAGCAGGCCTGTGCACCGGCTTTTGGCGCATTTCCCTGTAAAAACTGACGGGATAGAGCCACTGCCGGTGCTGCAGATATCCAGGCACCATCACCGTTTAAGCCGAGAATCTGCCACTGCTTGGTGGTGCTTTCGCCCTGCCTGTTTTCTCCACCGGCACGCACGACCATACCGCTGTGCGGGCTGCCGCCCGGCCAGTGCGCACTGAGTTTGCACCCGAGTACAGCCAGTTGAGTAGTGGGTAACGGTAGGTGCTGGCGGATCAGGTGGGCACAGGCAGACAGGCAGACTTGCACAGTGCGCGGTTCCAGGCCGGTTGCGAAACGCGCACTGTGCAGTTGCGGGAAGTGCCGGGGACAGAGTTCGAGATCTGGCGCATCAGAGTCGCTTAGCCAGCGTTTGCCCACTGGGTGCGCCAGGGTCACTGGGCGCAGGTGCTTGCCGCTAAATGACTCGTGCCAGCGGCCTTTTTGCAGCTGTGGAAAGCTCTGCCCCAGGGATTTTAAACCTGTTCCAGCTGTGCCCAACTCGCAGTTTGTGTAGTGTGCCGGTGCGACGGCGATCTCCACCGAGTGGATAATCGGCAATTCCCTCTGTATCTCGGCAAGGGCGGCGGAGCTCAATGCCGGTAGGGTACCGGCCCCGGACACCATGGCAATACCCGCAGCCTCGGCGGCAGGAGACAAACGGTGAAAATCGCAGACAGAGCGGCGTGCATTGGAGATATCAATGTAAGGCGTGCGAGATTCAATGCAGGCTTTGGCAACGCGGTTGTCGGAGTCATTTTGAATGGGGCCGGCGCAGTGGATCAGCAGGTCCAGGTGCAAGGCTTTGAGCTGTGCGGCGAGGTTGATGGCGTCCCTCTGCAGACGCAGCCCTTCAGCGATGCCGCCAAGCTTTTTCGCGCATCGGTCGGCCAGCGCTTTGTTGCGGCCGGAGATAATCAGTTGTATCTCTGGCTCAACACTCAACATTTGTGCAATGCGTGCGCCAAGCCTGCCGTAGCCGCCGAGTATCAATACACGCTTGTTCAGGTTATTGATCACCTGGGTCGCACTCCTCTCCCCCGAGGTAGGCGTTGATCATGCAATGGTCCAAGGTGAAAAATCAAGAAAATCTGTCTTTGTCCCGAACGGCGCTGCTGTCTCTGGCCGATCTTTCCTTTCGGCAAGTGAAACTCGTAAATGGGAGCCGGTACTCTTTGTGTGGGCTGTGGTGTTGGTTCAGGCGATAGGCCAGCGCATTAACTCAAGGGCATCTTTGCCTGCCTTCAGGCACCACCCAGACTTATCCCAATCCCCCAACACAATGCGTTCTACCGGCTTGGTGTCAAGGGTGAGGTGGTGGCGCCCGGGCCTGTGAGTATGGCCGTGGATCAGTATGTCCACATGGTATTTGCGCATCATTCTTTCCACTTCTTCAGGGGTGACATCCATGATGTCCACGGCCTTGCGGCTGTTCATAGCCTTGGAAACCGCGCGAATTTGTGCCGCGATGGCGCGGCGCTCTTCCAGCGACTTGGCCAGCAGCGCCTGTTGCCAGTTGGGGTCGCGGGCCTGACGGCGAAATGTCATATATGCCTCGTCTCGGGTACACAGGCTGTCGCCGTGCATCAACAAGACCCGATGACCGGCGAGGGAGAGTATTGTGGGGTCTTGCAGCAATACCGCACCGACGCGCTGGGCAAAATCGACGCCGAGGAGAAAGTCGCGGTTGCCGTGCATCAGATACACTTCAACACCGCTGCCACTGTAACGGCTGAGTTCACGTACAACCTCATCGACCAGGGGGGCATCGTCGTCATCGCCGACCCAGGCTTCGAAGAAGTCGCCGAGGATATACAGGGCGCTGGCACCGGCGGCCGGACCGCGCAGAAAATCAAAGAAGGCCCTGGTGATCCTGGGGCGGCCCGTATCGAGGTGCAGATCAGAAATCAAATAAGTGGACAATGTTCCCCGCCTTAAGGTCCCCGGTGACCCGTAGAATTACTTATCGGTGTAGTCTTCGGAGAGGCTGACACCGGTGATTTCGATGGTTTCAAGCGGTACATCCTGGTGAAAACCCTTGCTGCCGGTTTTTACGCTCTTGATTTTGTTGACCACGTCCATGCCATCGGCAACTTTACCGAAAACACAATAGCCCCAACCCTGGGCGTCTTGACTGCGGAAGTTCAGGAAGTCGTTGTCTTTGACGTTGATAAAGAACTGGGAGCTGGCGGAGTGCGGGTCCATGGTGCGGGCCATGGCCAGGGTACCCACGTCGTTCTTCAAGCCGTTGTTGGCCTCGTTTTCGATGGTTTCTCGGGTTTTCTTCTGCTCCATATCGGGGGTCATACCGCCCCCCTGGATCATAAAGTTGTCGATCACCCGGTGGAAAATGGTTCCCGTATAAAAATCGTCACGACAGTACTGTAGAAAATTGGCTGCCGTTTTTGGAGCCTTGTCAAAATCCAATTTGATAGTGATGTCTCCGTGGGTGGTATGCAGGGTGATCATAAAATGCCCTATAACGGTTGGTTTGGGGCGGCATGATACCCTGTAGTCCGGGGCTGTAAAACGTCAAGCCGAGATATCTGTAAGGGTTGCTTAAAAAGTGTGCACTATTGATGTGGTTCATCGACACTCGCCCGTTCAAATCGGATATTCTGTGCCACAACTAGGCTATAATGCGCCGCTGACATTCGCACAGTTGTAACGGAAAACCTATGACATCCGAGCGCAAGCCTGCTCACTTTTTACAGAACCTTATCCGCGAAGACCTGGCAGAGGGGCGGGTAACCCAGGTAGCGACCCGTTTTCCGCCGGAACCCAATGGTTATCTGCATATTGGCCATGCCAAATCTATCTGTCTGAACTTCGGTCTGGCGCAGGAGTTTGGCGGCACCTGTAATTTACGTTTTGACGACACTAACCCTGCCAAGGAAGAGGAAGAGTATGTCGATGCCATCAAGCGCGATGTCTCCTGGCTGGGTTTTGAGTGGAACGGCAAGGCCAGATACTCCTCGGACAATTTTGATCAACTGTACGAATGGGCGCTGTACCTGATCAAAAAAGGCAAGGCTTACGTCTGCGACCTGTCCGCCGGGGAGGCCCGTGAGTATCGCGGTACCTTGATCGAGCCGGGTAAAATCAGCCCCTACCGCGACCGCACCGTGGAGGAAAATCTGGCGTTATTTGAAAAGATGCGCAACGGTGAGATGGAAGAGGGGCAGTGTAGCCTGCGTGCCAAGATCGATATGGCCGCACCCAATATCAATCTGCGCGACCCGGTTATTTACCGCATCAAAAAGATGGCCCACCACCAGACCGGTGACAAGTGGTGTATCTATCCCAGCTACGATTTTGCCCACGGCCAGTGCGATGCGATTGAGGGCATCAGCCACTCCATCTGTACCCTGGAGTTTGAAGATCACAAGCCGTTGTACGATTGGTTGATCGAGAACCTGCCGGTACCTTCGCACCCGCGCCAGTACGAATTTGCACGCCTGCACCTCAATTACACCGTGGTGTCCAAGCGCAAGCTCAAGCAGCTGGTGGATGAAGGCCATGTGGATGGCTGGGATGACCCCCGTATGCCGACACTTTCCGGTATGCGTCGTCGCGGCTTTACCCCGGCTTCCATCCGTAATTTCTGCGAGATGATCGGCGTTACCCGCTCCGATTCAGTCGTAGATGTGAGCATGCTGGAATACAGCATTCGCGATGATCTGGACAAAAATGCCCCCCGCGCTATGTGCGTGGTGGAACCTCTGAAGATCACCCTTAAGAATTACCCGGAAGGCCAGGAAGAACTGCTGTCAGCACCGGGCCACCCGGTACGCGAAGATCTGCCGGCCCGTGAACTTCCGTTTGGCCGCACTCTCTATATTGAGAAAGAGGATTTCCGCGAAGAGGCCAACAAGAAGTACAAGCGTCTGGTGCTGGGCAAGAAAGTTCGCCTGCGCAACGCCTATGTGATCCTTGCTGAAGAAGTGGTGAAGAACGATGCCGGCGAAATTGTAGAAGTGATCTGTTCTGTTGATCTAGACACCCTGGGTAAAGACCCGGCCGACGGCGTTAAGCCAAAGGGCGTTATTCACTGGGTTTCTGCAGATAAGAATGTCGATTGCGAAGTGCGTCTCTACGATCGTCTTTTCAATGATGCGGCGCCGGATGCCGGCGGTAAGAATTTTCTCGACTGCGTAAACCCGGACAACCTGCAACTCCTAAAAGGCTGTAAGGCAGAGATTGGCCTGGCCAAGGCGGAGCCGGAGCAGGGCTACCAGTTCGAGCGCAACGGCTATTTCTGTCGCGACAGCAAATATGGCTCCGCGGAAGCGCTGGTGTTTAACCGCACCATTGGTCTGCGCGATAGCTGGGCCAAAGAGCAAAACAAATAGCAAATAAGAGAGTTGCTCGAGCGGCAGTTTTCGCGGCCGGGTCAATGACTGGCCCAGCCAGACAGCAAAAAGAATTTGAGAGAAAAGATGTCTCTACAGGTCTACAACACGTTTTCCGGGAAGAAAGAACCCTTCGTGCCACTGGTGGAACATCAGGTGCGCATGTATGTGTGTGGCCCCACCGTGTACAACCGTGTACATATTGGCAACGCGCGCCCTGTAGTGGTGTTCGACACCCTGTACCGGGTACTGAAAAGAAGTTTCAGTGATGTGATTTACGCGCGCAATATCACCGATATTGATGACAAGATCATGAAGACTGCGCGGGATAACGGTGAGGAAATTGGCGTGTTGTCGGCGCGCTATGCCCAGGCCTACTACGAGGATATGGCCGCGCTCAATAACCTGGAGCCGGATATAGTTCCCTACGCCACCCAGCACCTGCCGGAAATGATTGCCATGATCGAAAGCCTGCTGGAGAAAGGCCATGCTTACGCCGCGGAGGGACATGTATTGTTCGCGGTAGAGTCCATGCAGGAATACGGCCAGCTGTCCAAGCGCTCCCTTGACGATATGCTGGCCGGTGCGCGTGTGGAAGTGGCACCTTACAAAAAATACGCCGGGGACTTCGTACTGTGGAAGCCGTCCGCCGATGACGAGCCCGGCTGGGACAGCCCCTGGGGCCGTGGACGCCCGGGTTGGCACCTGGAGTGCTCGGCCATGATCAAGAAGCATCTGGGTGACACCATTGATATTCACGGCGGTGGTCGCGACCTGACCTTCCCTCACCACGAGAATGAGAGGGCCCAGAGCTGCTGTGCCAATGGTGTCGACTTTGTGCGTTACTGGATGCATAACGGCTACGTCAATATCGACGGTGAGAAAATGTCCAAGTCTTTGGGCAACTTTCGCATGGTTAAAGATCTGCTTGAGTTGTACCCCGGTGAGGTTCTGCGTTTTGCGCTGCTGTCCGCGCATTATCGATCTGAACTGAACTTCAGTGGAGACTTACTCGATCAAGCCTGGCGAACCTTGGACACCCTCTACGGTGCCCTGCGTGAAACCGAAGCCGTTGAGGCTGAAGCTGCAGATTTGGGTGGCAGCACCTTTATCAAAGCGCTGGAAGATGATCTGAATACGCCCATTGCTATCAGTGAACTGCATCAGATCGCCCGTGACCTGAACAAGGCTAAAGATGCCGATCAAGTGGGCTTGAAAGGTTTACTGCTGGCTGCCGGTGAAATGCTCGGTATTTTACAGCAGGACCCGGAAGCCTGGTTCAAGCAGGCCCGTGGTGGAGAGGAGTCTATTTCTGCTGAGGAAATTGAAGCGCTGATTGAAGAGCGTGTACAGAACAAGAAAAATCGAGACTTTGCCCGCGCCGATGAGATTCGAGAGGAGTTAAAATCCAAACGTGTGGTACTTGAGGATAGCCGCGAGGGCACCAAGTGGCGCCGAGAGTAAATTACTCCTGATCTCACCTTTAGTGCCTGCCCTTTGCTAACAGGTTACTTGTTGGTGAAGGGTATAAAACCTGTATTTGATTTGTAGAAACTTGCCATGAAAAATGTAATTGTCCTGCTGAGCGTTGTTGCTGCCGTTTTTGTTCTCTCCGCTTGTGAACCCAAACGCGGCTCCGATGCCTGGTGTGAAAAGATGAATAAAGTGCCCAAGGGTCAATGGACTCTGGATGATGGACGTGACTACACCAAGTACTGTGTCTTCAAGCAAAAGCCGGAAGAGGAATAAGCGGGCCTATAGTCGTTGTTCTTCGTCGATTCCTACCAGCATTTCTTCCGCCCGCTAACCGGTAAATACCGCGAGCAGGTGGTTGAGTGCTTGCGTCTATTGTATGAGCGTCTGTACACCGCCAAGGCTGACTACGGTGAGTCTCTGCTACGCGAACAGATCCTGGAAATTTTTGCCGAGGCCCTGACCCGCGCACCCCAACTCGATAGCGAGGACGGTGTGCAGGACCCGGAAGGCCGCTTCCGCAACCTGCGCGATCAGACCGTCTGGGTGCTGAACAGCCTGCTGGAATTCGGTTGGCTGGACAAGCAGGTAGACAGCGCCACGCTCACTGCCACTTATCCATTTAGCCGCCGGGGCCGCCTTTTCACTCAGCCGCTAGTGGAAGTGAATGGCACCCGCGTGCGCACCCGTCACCGCAATACCCGCAACACCTTAAATGCCCTGGAAGCCTTTGCCAGCCGAGGTGAAATCCACGACTTGATTGATGCCTGGGAATACTCCGAGCGTATCGTGGCGGATTTCACCGATATGATTGCCGAGCTGGAAGAGCGCAAGCGGGAAATGGTGCGGGAGGTGGAAGCCCAGTTGCTGGTGCAGCAGGCCACCGATGAATTCTTCTCCTTTATGGAGAGCCGTTTCCAGCCGGACCTGGCTATCCGCCTGTCTGCGGACAGTGTGGAAAAACACCGAGATGCCATCAACCGGGTGATTGAGTGCATTCGCCGCAAGGAGGATGTGCAGAAAGCGGAGTGGGAGAAGCGCCTGCGCCAGCTGCTGCCGGAGTTGCTGCAACCGGGTCAATCTCTTCTGTGGCTGATGCTCGATACCATCGAGGACCGCATGCGCCGCGCCTGCGAGGTGAAGTTGCCCGCATTGCGCCGCGCGCTACAGGGCTTTACCAAGCGCGCGGATATTATTATCCGCCAGCTCAGCTACCTGCACAGTCAAGCCGAAGGTGAATTTGCCGACCTGTGCCAGCGTCTCGGTGAAAGTCAGCAAAAAATACAAATTCTCGAGCAGCTGGGCGAACAGTTGGGCGGCTTCCAGCTGCGCCTGTTTGACCCCAAACAAACCCAGCTGTGGCAGCGCAATCGCCGCCAGCCGGTCAATACCCGGGTCGAAGATGAAATCCCCATCGGTGAAGGAAACCGCCGCGAGATCGAGCTGCAGCAATTGCTCGACCAGGCGTTTAACTTCAACAACAGTAACCTGCGCGATTATCTGCACGATGCCCTCGGCACCGGCCGCCAGATCAATAGCCGCAACCTGCCATTGCGGGATGCACGGGATCTGCTCGCTATGAGCCATGTGATCGAAGCGGCAGCGGTGAACCAGAGCGGCGACGCCGACTTGCAGGTGAAATTTACCGGTGAAATCGCCAGCAATGATTATTTCACCGAATTTGACGAATATATCCTGGAGCTGAAAAACAGTGATTGAACAGGCTTTGGAAGAGGCTCTGGCGCAATGTCGTCTGAACTGCAGTGAATTTTCCGAGCTGCTGGTGCGCCTGTTGGATTACGGCGTTATCTGCCGGGATGAAAGCGTAATCGAAACCACCCTTTACGATCGCTTCCAGCGCTGCGAGCAGCTGGTGCGCGAGTGGTTGGCCCCGCTGGGGTTGCGTTTGCAGCACAACAGCCGTTTCCAGTTTATCCGCGTATATCCCCCCGGCGCCGAAGTGCCGGGCCTGCCGGATCAGGAAGAGCCGCACCACGGTGGCTTCCGCGCTCGTCTCAGCCAGCAGGAAGTGGCCGCGATTCTCGCGCTGCGGGTGGAATACGACAAAGCGCTGCGGGAAGGGCAGGTGGATGAGAGTGGTTGTGCCACGCTGTCGCTGGAAGCCCTCGAACTGGGCATACGCAACCTGCTGAAAATGTCCCTGCCGGATAAACACGCCGAGCGTAAAAACCTGCTGAAGAAAATGCGCCAGCTGCGTTTGGTGCAGTTCAGCAGCGAAGAAGTGGAGACCAGTGCGGAAGTCTGGCTGCGCGTGCGCCCGACCATTGCCCACTTTGTCAGCGAGTCGGTGTTGCGCCAGCTGATCGATAGAGAAGCTCCGCCCGCGGTGGAGAGCGAGGCCGCTCAAACTGATGAGGTTGGCGAGGTTGAAGAGGCGGAAGAGGAGCAAACGCTCGAACACATCACTCCAGAAGTTGAAGATCACAGCCTGTTTGAGAGTGAAGCGGCTTCCTAGTTGAAAATAGAGGCCGCGATAGCGGCTATAAAAATCGAGAAACAATCGACTGCCCGGGCCTGCGTTAATCGCGCCCGGGAGCCTCGGAGAAGGGTGTTGGCTTTCCTCCTGTAAAAAGCCCCTGATTTTGAAAAGACTATGTTCCTAAAAAAACTGATCCTGATTAACTGGGGCAATATTCCGCAGTTGGAATATGACTTCGGCCCGATCAACCTGTTTTCCGGTGGCAACGGCTCCGGTAAAACCACCGCGGCCGATGCTATCCAGGCATTGATGACTGCCGCCCACGATACCCTGTTTACCTTTAACCCGGGCCAGGATGAAACCACCCAGCGCGGGCGCGGTGGCAAGCAGGTGCGGACGCTAGCTTCCTATGTACTGGGTTGTGACGACGGTAGCTATGCCCGTGTAGAGCCCACCGACTGTTACATCGCCGGTATTTTTCATCCCACCAGCGGTGAAGATAATGCAGAGCCTTTTACCGCAGTGATGGGGATTCGCGCGCACCTGGATAACAGCAGCAAGCCCGCCCAGGCCCGCCAAAGTGATTTGCGCTTTTTCGTATTCCCCGGCGAACAGTTGGTGATAGGGGATTTTGTCCGGGATTACACCGATGGCAAACACCTGCTGCCCCTGGATAAATTCAACCAGGTCCTGAGCAAGCAGTTCGAAAAAGTCGAGCAGTACGATAAGAAAAAGGCCTATCTGCGCCGCCTTTACGGCGCCCTGCGAGGACGCCGCGATGCGGTCTCTGATCGGGAGGCCATGCACGCCGCGCGCACCTTTGCCAACTTTATGGCCTACAAGCCGGTAAAAAGCATCAACGATTTTGTCGCCCAGGAAGTGTTGAAAAAACGCGATTTGGGTGATGCCATCCGCTCCGTATCCGAGCTGATGAAAACCATTCACAGCATGGAGCAGGAAGCCCGCCAGATTGTGGAGCGGGTCAGTTCGCTGCAGGCCATCGCCCAGTCGGTAGAGCTCTACCGGGAGCAGTGGTTGCAGTTGCGGGTGCAGGAATATTTGTGCGCGCGCCACCGCCAGCAGCGGGTACAAAAAAGTTACTTAAGCGGCAAGAACGACCAGAAAAAGCTGCGCAGGGATCTGGAAAACAATGAGCGCGAAGTGCGCGTTGCTTCCGGGCGCGTCGAGCAACTCAATGGCCAGCTGGTAGAGCTTCAGGCCCAGCGCCTGGGTATCGACGTGTTGCGCAATAAGGACGAACTGGAACAACGTATTAACAATGCCCTGCACCTTCTGTCCCAGCAGCACACACCGCTGTTCGCCGAAGAGGCCCTCTGGCGCGAGAACCGCGAGGCCGCCGAAGAATTATTAAATTTGCTTAACTCCACCTCCGCCGAGCTGGAAATTCCCGCTTTCTCCGATAAGGCACTGGTGCAGGCGATCAAGCAGGTGGCCCGCGAGGAAGACCTGCCGGATCTGCACAAGCTGTTGGGCAAGGACTGGATTGACCTGGCCGCACTGGAGCTACTGCGCGAGCGCGCTGCCAGCAGTGAAACCTTGCAAAACCGCCTCTACGACTTGCTGGATAGACGTGGTGAAGCTGGCGCCGGTGATGCGGCTTCCCCCAAAGAGCAGATTGTCCAGCAGGTCTCCCGCTGGGAGCAAAAAGTGCAGCAACTGCAAAAGCAGCTGCGTACCCAGGAAAGCCGTATTCAGCACCTTCAGGCCAACCGCGTGCGCTACCCCCAATCGGTGGAAGTGGCCCTGGCCGCAATTCGCGAACAGTGCCCGGAAGCGGAGCCCCGCGTCCTGTGCGATTATGTGGAAGTGTTGGATGAGCGCTGGCAGATGGCGATTGAAGGCTATCTGGGCGGTGCGCGCTTCTCGATTATTGTGGAGCCGGAGCATGAGGCCCACGCGATTCGCATAGTGCGCAGCCTGCCCGGGCGCAACAATCGCGCCCGGGTGATCCAGGGGGACAAAGCCCGCCGCGATGCGGAGCGCCTGGATACACCGTCGGGCTCCATTATCGAATTGATGGAGTTCACCCATAAAACTGCCGAGCACTATTTGCGCGCTTCCTACGGCGCCGTTGTACAGGTGGAGGATGAGCACGAGCTGCGCGGCACCCGCCGGGGCCTGACCGCCGACGGTATGGCCAGTGGCAACTACAGCATGTGGCGTTGCGATATGGACGATGCCGAGCTGGTCTTCGGCCAGGGCGCCCGCGCTCGCGCATTGGCGGCGCAGCAGCGCGCTATGGAGCAATTGCTGGAAGAGGCCGCCCACGTCAACGAGCGCCACCAGCTCTACCGCCGTGTCACCAATGCGGTGCGCGGACTGGCGAATATCAAGCTGCTGTCCATTGTGGATTCCGCCCTGGCGGCCCAGCGCGAATGGCGCAGCGCCGAGCGCGCCCTGGAAAACCTGGATCTGAAGGATTTCGAGCAGTTCGAGCAGCAGGTCGATGAACTCAAGGCCCAGCTCAAAGGCCAGCAGAATCAGTTGTCTGATCTCCAGCGCAAGACCGGCTCCCTGGAAACGAAATTAAAGAGCAACGAGAAACTCTTGCACGCCCTGTCTGGTGAGCTGGAATCCCTGGATGATGCCGCCAGTGACAGCGAGGAGATGGTAAGGCGTATTACCGCCATCGATCCCACTTTCGATGCCGAGCAGGTGCTCATTACTGCCGACGAGCAGGTAGAGCGCGCCGCCGACAACTTCGACTTCTCTGCGGATATCGAAAGTTGGCAGGGGCAGCTGGAAAAATACAGCCGCCAGTTGGATCGTGCGGTGATGGAGTACAACGTCACTTGTGCCAGCGTCGATACCCTGGTGTTTGAGCCGGACTTGAGTGGCGGCCACAAAGATGGCTTGTTCAAGTTGATCAGTGGTCTCGGCGATCAGGTAGAGACCTTGCGCAACCGCCTGAAGAACAACCTGTTGGTGGAGCGCCACGATCAACTGCTGGGATTGAAAAACTCCTTTAACACCACTTTTGTAGCCCACTTGTGCCACGCTATTTACCAGTCCATTAACGATGGTAAGCGTGTGTTGGATGATCTGAACAAAGAGCTGGAGCACCACCGCTTTGGCGCGGATCGCGAGCGCTTCCGTTTCGACTACCAGTGGGTGGCGGAATTTAAGGAGTACTGGAGCTTCTTTAAGGCGGTGATCGAACTGCCTAACCTGGGCGAAGAGCAGAGCTTGTTCGACACGGACTTGGCGCCCAAGCATCGCAAGGTACGGGATCGCCTGTTGAGTATGCTGCTGAGTGAGGATGAGCAGGTAGCGCGGCGCGAGCTGGATCGCATCAGCGACTACCGCAACTACCGCAGCTATGAGATTTACAAGGAACCGGAAGGCAAGGAGCTGATTGCGCTTAGCCAGTACGGTACCGGTTCCGGCGGTCAGCTGGAAACACCGGCCTATATTATCCGCTCCGCAGCGGTCACTTCGGCCTTCCGCTTTGGTGAAAGTGGCAGCCATTTGCAGATGGTGCTGGTGGATGAGGCCTTCTCCAAAATGGATGAGTCCCGCTCCAAGGAAGTGATCCGTTACCTGACCGAAACCCTGGGCTTACAACTACTGTTTATTATGCCCAGCAGTAAATCCGGACCTTTTATGGATCTGGTTTCCAACCAGTTTGTATTCAGCAAATGCCCAAGTGCCAAGCCCATCGGGCAGCTGAATACCCGGGTTTATGTCGATCGCAAGGTGTGCAACCAGGAGCGTATCGCCGAGCTCTGGGCCAATCACCGCCGCACGATTCGCCAACAGGCATCGCTGGACTTTATGGACCTTGTTGAAGTAGAGGGATAGGCAATTTTCGGGGGAAACACCCCCATTGGCAGGGAGGCAACCGATGGAAAAGGCATTGCCCTATTGGGTAGAGGAAAATCCGCTGTTAATCGGTATCCTGAACTTTATTCTGGATCGGCGGGACAGCCAACTGGAGCGTGGCAAGGAAGCCCGCATTAGTTTCAGGCTGGATTTGCGCGCTGGTAGTAAGCGCTGGCAGGAAGTGTTGGAGCCCCTCAGGGACCCCACCCAAGATGAGCAGGAGCTGTGGAATGAGTTGCAGCACTTCGCTCGGGAATATCAGTGTTTTACAGTAAAGCCCAATCCGAAAAGGCGGCCGGGTATTGCCGAGTGGCAGGGGGCCCAATTGATTTTTCGGGATGCCAGCGAGGAGCAGCTGCGCTTGTGGCTCAATCGCCCATCCCCCACCGTTCGCCAGTCCGCCTGGACCAGCCTGCTGGAACCCTACGTCGACCGCTTTGAAAACCCTGCCGCTTTTCCCCTCGAAGGGTTGGAGCTGCAACCGGGGTTTGATTCCGTTGAAGAAATTATTGCCTGTTGGGTCTCCGTCGGCAAAGAGCTGATCTTTACCGATAAAATTTCCTGGCGACAATTGGCTGCGCGCTGCTTTAAAGGGGATTCCAAATACCTCGAATTACCCAGCCGTCAATCCCTGGTGCGCAATCTTTATCCTGACCTGAGCCGCAAAATCCAGGAGCGCCAGCTTTTATTTCACGCCTACCTGCCCAGACAATTTGAGCAGGTAATTTTTATTGAAAACCAGGACACCTTTATCAGTTTGGCGGAGCTGAAACCCAGTCGTGCAGCACTGGTTTATAGCGAAGGCTACCAGGGCGGCGCAGAGCGAATTCGCAATCGGGAGAGGGTCCGCTTCAGCACTATTAATGTGATTGGTGAAAATACCCGGCAGCAATTCCTTACCTGGTGGCAGGATAGAGAGTCCCGAACTGTGCCAACATTTTTCTGGGGGGACTTGGACTATGAGGGATTGCGGATTGCCGCAGCGCTGAGAAAGAGCTTTCCCGACTTGCAGTGCTGGCGCCCGGGCTACGATCTGTTACTGCATTTTCTGCGCACGGGAAAGGCCCATGCTCCGGAGCAGGCGGAAAAGGTGGGGCAAAAGTTGGTGCAAACCATTGGTTGCCAATACGCAGATAGTACGCTGTTGCCAGCAATTTCAGACAGCAATCGCTATGTGGATCAGGAGGCGGTTGAGATTGGGGAGCTGGCTGGGACATTAGTATGAATATGTCGCTATCCGATAAATTTTAATTGTTCGTTTTTAGGAATGGCGACTATCAAGGCGTCAGCGGGTGTTTGAACTTGTTTTTTATGCGCAATTTCTCGGAAGATGCAGGTAATTTGCTGTAAAAATACCCTTTGAAAATAAGAAGGAATATTCTGGAGATTTTTATGCATCAGTTTTCCATTTTGGCTATCTTCGTTTTGGCCTTTGGCGGCGCCGCTGTTTTATATGAGCAGGAAAGTCGCAAAGTGAAGGGCGTGCTAACCCAGATTACCGAGCTGCAGGCGCAGATGGGCGACTTGCAAGCGGAGGTTAATCGGCTCAATAGCGAGCTGGAGGCAGTGAAACTTGCTGAGCGTCGCCGGCCCAACTTGAACACCATGGCCAACCGTATCCGCCGGGAGGCTCCGATACCTATGGCGTCCAAACCGGTCGTTGAAAAAAAGCTTGAAAAGACATCCAGTGGTTTGGTTGTCTCAGATGTCACCATGGCGCCGCCGGCGACCCGGTCCAAGGATGACAGCAGTGAGGAAGACCGAGACTGGTCCCGCCCAAGTGTGGATGCAAACCAATACCAGAAGAAATCTGGGGAGCAAGAAGTACTGGACCCCTACCAGTAATTGCCGGTCATCTATTGATTCCAGCCTTAAAGGCCACAATATACCTGTCTTCTGGTGCGTTCGGCGCCAGGTATCTCGCAGGTCTGCTGCTTGTAGCGGACACTGATTCTAGCCACTGATAGTGAGGGTCGATTCGGCAATGTCGTTAAACAAGTTCTACGCATCACTGAATAGTCAACTGGAAGGCCTCCTCTCGGCAGAGCGGGACTGGCTCGCCAATACCGCCAATGCCAGCGCACTACTGTTTATGGCGATGGAAGATATCAATTGGGCCGGTTTCTACCTTCTTCATGGGGATGAGCTGCGCCTGGGACCCTTCCAGGGCAGGCCAGCCTGTACCCGCATTCCTGTGGGTGCAGGTGTCTGTGGTACAGCGGTTTATAGCGGTGAACCCCAACTGGTTGACGATGTACATCAGTTTCCCGGCCATATCGCCTGCGATGCGGTTTCCGCTTCTGAGGTGGTCATTCCGCTATACACTGCTGGTGAGCGCTGCTTGGGTGTGCTCGATGTCGACAGTCCCAAGATTGCCCGCTTTACTGAGGCGGATTTGGAGGGCCTGCAGGCTTTCACACAAGTACTACTGAGTGCCTCAGAAATCCCTGTGGATTAATTCTCTATGGCATGGATGCTTTCAAGATGGCTGGGTCCCAAGAGTAGAATAAGACATTTATCCACGTTGATCGCGGTGTTTGCTGATGCCATATTTTTCAGTTTTTCAAACATTAGGGGCTGAGGCCCCGGTTCTGACAGGGCCATTCTTTAGGTCACAGTTTTTATCTACAGCAGTGATCAAGAATCGATGGGATACCTGGCGGAATCTGGATGAAGATGAAATATATGGAGATTGTGCCCACCATATGCAATCGGATTCTGAAGGGTATATAAAGCCGATGTATACTAATAAAAAGTGGATTCCACTCACTGTTGACTAGGTGGGTAATCATTTAGATATCGATGATGTCCCGGATATTAATGGCGCATCAAGACAGATAATAGCCTTTGGTCGAGTCGAAGATATGAAGTTTTTAATCTCAGAAATATTTTCGGGTTTTATCTCGACATTTATTCGCTCTCTGGAAAAAGCGGAGTGGACGGGCGAGGGTATCACTGGGGAGTTTTCAACTTTATCCACCTCCGTGAAAAAGCTAATCAGCTTGATTGTTTGTATATGCCGGCAAAGAAGGGGTCTATAAAACCCTGCAATGAAAGGGTTAACTTTTTCAAAGCGGCAATGCTCAATACTGTCTCTGAAGCTCTGGACCAGTTAGAGGTCAAATGGAGCGATAAATACCCACTGGCGATCCAGTTATGACCAGGCTTAGGCATCTGCTTCAACCTATCCGGAATAGATGAGTAGGTCGATTTAAACCTCCAAGGCTGGATACTGTCAGCTAATCCGGTCTGTTGGATAGGGTTCAAATAAATCGATATATTATGACTAGCTCAGGGAAAAGTTGATTACTGATTCTGAAAATTCTGGGAAATAATTAAATAAACCAGAATAGATGATCAAATTGGATCAGATTCCGACTTGTCTGCCAAAGACAAAGCGATCAAACCACCCTTTCCTGCTTTTAATACTTTTTTAGTACTACGTTTTTTTTAGACTATGTTCTGCACTAAATGGTATCCTAATAAGGCTGTAAGGGAGGGGCCGTTGTACTGGGAAGGCCGTGGAATTTCATTATGAATCTGCTTAACAGGTATTTGGCAGTCAGTTCTATTAAGTCTTCTCATTGCTCTCTACTCTAGCAAAACGAAAGCAGTAATTATTCAAGCCTAAGAAAAGATAGAGTAATTATAATGAATAGAAAATTTAAAAAAAAGAGTCTGCTTGGGGCAGCGATCAGCTTCACCATCTATTGTGGCAGTGCATTGGCAGATACCGGTTCTCTACGCATCACAGTAACTGATGATGCAGGAAGTCCTATCGCTGGGGCTGAGGTTGATGTCCATACCCCTGAAAGTTTGACCACAAAGAAAGGGGTGACGGACACAAACGGTGAAATCAGACTGGTGGGGTTGGATCCGTCATCAAAATACGAAGTTGAAGTTAGAGGAACCGGTTATCAGCCCGTAAAGAGCGAAAACATATTGGTAGTATCCGGACAAAGTTATGCGCTGAGTTTCGAACTGAGGGCTTCAGATGATGTTATCGAGGAGGTGATCGTCACTGGCCAGCGGGTTCGGCTGGTCGATACCACTTCTACCCTTGTCGGCCAGGACATCACCCTGGATCTGACCGAATCGCTGCCAACAGGACGAAACTATCAATCCTATCTGCAGCTGGCGCCGGGCACAAAGCCCTCCGCCGGCGGCAACCCATCTTCCAAGTCTGGAGTAAACTATAGTGATGTTCCGGATGCAAGAGGTCGGACCTCAGGATTTTCGTCCGACAATTTATATTACATCGACAATGTCAATGTAACCGATAATGTCGATGGTACTTTTGGCGGTTCGGTGAACTCCGAGATTATTCAGGAGCAGCATGTTCTCACCGGTGGTCTGCCGGCCGAGTATGAAGGTGGTAGCGGGCTGGTTTCCCGTGTTATTACCAAGTCTGGGGGTAATGAGTTTCACGGCTCGGTCAATTACTATATGCAGGACGACGGTCTGGTCGCTGACAACCGGCATTTGGACGGCAATAAGTTCTCTACCTTCGACAGCGCTTTTACCTTGGGTGGCCCGATCATTCAAGACAAGCTGTGGTTCTTCACTTCCTACCAGATCAAGGAGCGTGAGGACGATGTCTTCTCAGCAGACGGTGATTTTCTGCGCGAGGTGAAAAGATCAGAGGATCTGGGCTTCGCCAAGCTATCCTGGCAGATGACAGAAAATGATAAACTCATCGCTACATTCTTTAATGATCCGGTTGATATCAGCGGTTCACGGGATTCCAGTGTGTTGAATAACCGCGATAGAACGCAACGTCAGGGCGGCGACAACTACAAACTTGAGTATTCTCACTCCTGGGACAATATGGTACTGACTCTGGAGGCTGCAAAGCACGAGGCCGAGATCAGTACCTTCTCCGTAGACAAATCCACGCGGAATGATGTCGCTTACCTGGCCGATCTCAGCAACCCGTCCCTTTCAGAGTTGAACCTGGGTGGTAGTGGTTCGGATATCCTCCAGTTCCGCAATAAAGATACATGGGCGGCCACTTTCGCATACTTTTTGGATACCAATTGGGGAAGCCATGACATCCAGATTGGTTATTCCTTTACAGAAAATGAACGAACTCGTCATCTGCAATATACCGGCGACGAAGGCGCTCAGTATAATTCTATCGCTAGTATCAATACCGGTGCCACTTTTGGAGATATACTTGATGAACCTTGGCGCGGTGAAATTCCATTCTCGGGTGGAGATGCCGGGTTTATTATCAATGCGATAAATGCCAGTGCGGATAGCGGCTATTACTACGATCTGTTAGACGCCGACAATGACGATGAGATCTCTTTGGACGAGCTTAAGGCACTGACTTTCTCCAGTACTGCCGGTACTCCAGATGGTACGATCAATGCCTACCGGATTATAGAGGCATCGAACGAACCTTTCACGGTGAAAACCGAAGGTAATGCTTTCTATATTCAGGACAAATGGAGCTACGGTAAGTGGACCGTCAATGCCGGCGTGCGTGCCGAGCAATGGGAGCATTTTGCCAGTGATGGCTCCAGCATTTTTACTTTTGACTGGGAGTTCGCTCCGCGTCTTGGTGTGACCTATGATATCAACGGTGATGGAGATCGCAAGATATGGGGTTTCTACGGTCGCTACTATGACCCTATCCGCACAGATATGACTTCGTTCGCGGGCACCGTTACCGGCCTTGTGTTGGACGAACAGATTTATATTGGTGATCGTTGGTTAACTTTTCGCACTCGTGGTCCAGGTGATGCAAATATCGCCTCCACCACAAAAACACCGTACACAGACGAGTTTATGCTCGGATATTCGATGTCTTTGGGTGATGATATGAGCGCTGAAGTTACCTATACCAATAGGATTACCGAGGACCTGCTGGAAGACTACGATTTGGCGTTATACACCGATCCAACTCAGTCAGGCCAATATGCCCTACCGCTGTCCTACTTTGGTTTGGATGGACTTGAGGATATTCCCAATTACACGATAGCCACACTGAAAGGCGGCAAACGCGAATATGATGGCGTGGAATTCACTTTCCGTAAGCGCCGCAGTGATAACTGGCAGGTGCTGGCTTCCTACACCTATAATCTGGCTTCGGGCAATTCCAACTCCGATGGGGATGCGGACTTTCAGGGCGATGTGCTCTGGCTGGATCCCCGTGCACCGGGAGTATATAGCGACCAGCCAGGCAATATTGAACACCTGTTCAAGGTTGCCGGTTCCTATTTCTTTGACAATGGCATTGAATTGGGTCTGGTGTATAACTGGAACTCTGGATTAGTGTATAGCAAGACTTTCAGTATTTCCGGACGGCACCTGCCTGTACAGGTAGAAGAAGCCTATGAAAGTGGTGGTATTGTCGAAAATTGGGTAGATTCTGATGCGGTTGGTAGCCAGGTTGCCAGTTCCTATGGAACCCTGGATGCCCGGGTCAAATACAGCTTTCAGCTTGCAGGGTACGAGGCGGAGTTCTTTCTGGATATATTCAATGTGTTAAATGACCAGGCGGGTATTCGCGAGCAGGATCTGGTATCAGGCGACGGCGAGTATGACTTCGGTCAGGAGGTTGAGTGGGTCGAGCCTCGCCGCTTCTATTTGGGTAGCCGTTTATCCTTTTAATCCTGTTTCTGTGTAATCTGGGAGATCAAAGTGGTGAATAGGGCCTGCTTCAAGGTATCACGACAATATCGGTTTGCAGGCCCTGTCATACGCGTTATCCAAGCATATAGAGGGAAACATATCTACGAGCAGTGAACACACGAGGGTCACTACCGTTGGCAGTGGGATTTGATATGGCTTACCTGTTCTGTCGCGGAATGTAAAACTATGACCTCTCAAGAACTGGGAGGTGCATTTAGTTGGCTATGGGATAAGAGATTTGCAGAGACCGCATATTTGGAGCAGAGTCTTGTTTGTTGGCGCTGCTGGTTTGTGTGAGCAGATGACTCGAGAAAAAAGCAAGTATGCAGAGAGAGCCATTGATTTGAGCATCCTCTAGTTGTTCATTACTGAGTAGGCTCGGGTGATGCAGTTCGCCACTTTCAATGCGAAGTTTTCCACTGTGGGTACTTTGCACAGCTTGATGGCTTTGCGAATAATGCAATAAAAGATCCAAGGATATTTATTCGGTGAATACTCAGGCGGTCTTATCAGGTGTAATTGAGTGCTGTTCCCGCACCTCATTAATCAGACCGCCAACTTCCAATATTTTGAGTTCATCTTCCGATAGATCGTGCCGCAGGTGAATACTGTCTCCTGATAAATGTATTTTTAATTCTATCGGCTTTCCATATTTTAGCTGCCCGATCGGCTGGTCAATTTCCAGCATCATATCCTGCTCGAGATGATGATAATCATCTGGCTTATCAAAAAGTAAAGGCAGCACACCAAAGTTTATAAGGTTACGTCGGTGGATCCTGGCCATACTTTTTGCAATGACACAGCGCACTCCCAGATACCGCGAACATATGGCTGCATGCTCACGACTGGAACCTTGTCCGTAGTTTTCACCGCCGGCCACAAAACAGTCACCGTTAAGCTTCTCCGCGCGTTGGTAAAAGTTTTCATCGATTCTGGAAAAAGTATAACGACTGATAGCGGGAATATTGGAACGCAGTGGCAGTATCTCAGCGCCGGCGGGAAGTATTTCATCGGTGGAAACATTGTCGCCAGCTTTGAGTAGCAGCGGACCTGTTAAAGTGTCCGGTAACTTATCAAAGTCCGGTAGAGGTTTAATATTTGGACCCTTGATCAGCTCAATGGCTACGGGGATTTCTTGTGGGGGTTGCAGCTGTGGACGAAAGTCAGGTAGCTGTTCCGGCTCATGGAAAGTCGGGTAGTCCATATCCAGATCGCGGGGATCAGTGATCACGCCTTTCAGTGCACTGGCGGTGGCGACCTCGGGGCTGCATAGATAGACTTGATCCTCTACAGTACCGGAACGGCCGGGGAAATTCCGTGGTACCGTGCGCAAGCTGATGCGACCGCTGGCTGGAGCTTGACCCATACCAATACAACCGCCGCAGCCGGTCTGGTGTAACCGTGCGCCGGCTTCGAGCAGTTTTGTCAAATCTCCAGTGCGGCTCATCTCCTCAAGCAGTTGCCGCGAGGTTGGGTTGATGTCGAAGGAGACATCATCGGCGACGCGGCGACCGGTGACCATACCTGCGGCTATTGCAAAATCCCGCAGGCCAGGATTGGCGGATGAACCGATATAGCTCTGGTAGATGGGGCGGCCTGCCACAGCGCGGACTGTGACCACTTTGTCCGGGCTGGATGGACAGGCAATCAGCGGCTCGAGTTTGGATAAATCAATAGTGTCATTTTCATCGTAATGTGCGCCCTCGTCGGCTTTCATTTCAACAAAGTCTTGCTCCCGCTGCTGTTGTTTCAGGAATGCTTTTACCGCATCATCGGCTGGAAAAACACTGGCAGTAGCACCCATCTCCTGGCCCATATTGGCGATCACGTGACGATCCATCGCCGTTAATTTAGCGAGGCCGGGGCCGTAGTATTCAACGATCTTGTTCACGCAGCCTTTAACTGTTTGTCGCCGGAGCATTTCCAGAATGATGTCTTTGGCACTGACCCAGGGGGGCAGTTGGCCTTTGAGTTCAACACCTAGTACTTTTGGCATTTTCAGTGGGAAGGCCATACCGGCCATAGCCATAGCCACTTGCAGACCCCCGGCGCCAATGGCCAGCATCCCCATGGAACCGGCCGCACAGGTATGGCTGTCGGAGCCAAGTAATGTCTTGCCGGGAATATCGAAGCAGGCCATATGCACCGGGTGACTGACACCATTACCCGGACGCGAAAACCAAAGCCCGAATTTGCGACAGGCACTCTGTAGAAACAGATGGTCGTCAGCATTTTTGAAATCGGTCTGCAACAGGTTGTGATCTACATATTGGGCAGAGATCTCGGTTTTAATCCGCGGCAATCCCAGCGCTTCAAATTCCAGCATCACCAGGGTGCCGGTGGCATCCTGGGCTAGGGTCTGGTCGATCTTGATTGTTATCGGGCTGCCGGGTTCCAGAGTGCCACTGACGAGATGGCTTTGGATTAATTTCTGTGCCAGATTCATGGTCATAGGAGTACCCCTGAATGCAAATTCTATTGATGAAGAAAGTCACCTGCAGCGTATTACAATCACGCCCATTGTAGCTCAGCGTACAGGAAGCCAATATTTGGCTGGGCCTTTTTCAATGTCCTTCTTCAGTAGGGTGGGCATACGCCCTAGACTTGTTGTATGCGACACGAAACAGAAAGACTCAATCGGTGACAAGGGTGAGACCTGTAGCAGTACTTTGGGTGGAGATGTGTTTTGGTAAATCCTGGTTGGCTTTCAGCTTCGAATTATCAAAATTGCTAAAAATTGGGGTTTACAGCACGAGTGTTTAGTCGGTGGAAATTGGAATCTCTATGTAGAATGTCGCATAAAACATCCAAGAAAATCAATAAGCTGGCTACACTCAATACAGCACCTCTATCGTGGACGATAATATGAGTTCCATTACTGTGTTGGCCCTGTGTGGCAGTCTTGGGCAAGAGTCCTTTAATAAAAAGCTGATGCAGCAAGCTATCCAACTGGCACCCAAGGAACTGGAATTCTCTCTGGGTAACCTCAGCAAAATACCGTTGTACAATGAAGATATAAAAAATGCCATCGCCTGGCTATCCTGTTATTAACCCCTGGGATTCTATAACAAACCGGTTGCCATCATGGGCGCGAGTCCTGGTCGTATGGGCACCAGTCGATGCCAATACCATTTGCGCCAGGTCATGGCGTTTTTAAACGCTTGGGTTCTCAATATGCCTGAGATTATGGTCAGTGATGCTTCCAGAGCTTTTGATCACCAGGGACGACTGAATGATCCAAAGCTGGTGGAACTGGTACAGAAACAGATGCATGGCCTGAAAAGGATGGTGCAAGTTTGAAGCGGATGAGTTGTTCCCCCTATTGATTAATATGACCAAACTGAATAGGCGGGCGCATCTACCGCTATCAGCCTCACTCGTTTTCCGAGCCGGTGACGTTTGAGAGGTTCAGGGGGTGAACACTGCACTACCTGTTACTTGGGTAGCCCAACATCTATTAAAAAATAAAAAAGCCAATCAGCTGGTTAAACTGATTGGCATCTGGCCGTCAGGCTCCGTTAGTTTAGTATGTGATTACAGTATTTGAACTGTATCCCAACTGTATCCCTATTAACGCAGGTTGCCGATACACCTATGGTATTCTCTGATATAAAGCTTGCCTCCTATAGATGGGTTGGCATTAGATTTATCAGCAGCGGCATTACGACAACCTTCTATCTGATCTTGGGTCAGACCCATTTCTGGACGGTGCCACATACCACGAACCGACATATCTGTTGGTTGCTGGTATCTGGGCAGTACAGTCGGGGGCTGTACTTGATAAAAATACCTAGTATTTTCATCAAAGCGATAAAAAGTGTTGCCACTTTGGTAGTAGGTTTTACCGAGAATCTGCACTGTGGCAGCGTTAGACGGCAGCTGTGTCAAGCGCTCTTGCGCATAGCTGAAGCCAGCAAGAGAGAATAACAATACCAATGAAACTAAATAGCGCATAATGATGCCTCCTTCTCCCAACTTGGCAACAAGTCTACTCAATTGTGTGAGCTGTCCCAACGTACGCTGCTGGATATTTCAGCTGCGTTAGTACAAATCTTTAAGAATTCAATGCAATAATGGGGAATTCGCAAGTAGTGATTGCTTATGATCCATCTATAAAAATCAAAGAACGTTCTAAATAATTTCCCCAAGTTAGCACCTGGAACTAGTACCCTAAGATATTTCAGAATAAGCCATTCCTGCTTGCTGGCGTGAATCATGTTCACTCTGACGCCTGATTGAAACGATTGTACGGTGACTGCCCTGCCAATTATTTTGCTTTCGGCCAAATCTCATCGGGAAGCAAGCCGGTATGGTAATCACCCCGAAAACCCACTGGAACCAAAAGTAGAATTTTCCCGTAAAATACGCGCAGGAGATTCTGCATGAAAAAATCGAAGTACAGCGACAGCCAGATTCTGGCGC
>NZ_JAVAMR010000049.1:0-23366 GCF_030731025.1 Microbulbifer sp. 2205BS26-8
CCCAAGTCTTTTGGCTTGCTAGAAAATGTTTCCAAATAATCCTTTCGGATTTCAACAGCCTGCTAAATCTCAAACTCTTTGGGTATAGAATTCTCGCTTAGGATCTGGTAAGATCGCTTTGAACAATCCGGTGGAGGTGGATTTGGGTGGTCATATGTAATGTCAAGAAGCCCTCACAGCGGGGAGTGGCCCGTTTTTTGAGCAAAATTGTGTGCTAAACTAACCCCGCAAGTTTTTACATCTTGTAAACAGAAAGGCGGGCTCCTGAATCCTCATCAGACGAAAAAGCCTTTATGCAAGTGCCCGAGCCGTCCCGTTAACTCATGAGAATAAATTGTTCCCAAGAGCCAAGATAATAAGATTGTGAGTAGCGATGCAGTTTGATAAGAAAAAAAGCAAAGCGGGGCAGATCCCAGTCTTTGCAAAGGAAGTACGTAAGCGTTACGGTAAGGAGGGGTCTTATACCGATGCGCTTACGGGAGTAGATTTGCAGATAAAAAACGGCGAAATTGTCGCTGTTTTGGGACCTAATGGAGCTGGAAAAACTACACTGATTGAAATTCTGGAGGGCCTTCGTCTCGCCGACGCCGGGCGTGTGCAGATTTTGGGTCAGGATGTTCATGACGCTGAGAAAATAAAAAAGCTCCGATACCGAATGGGTATTTCCGCACAAAATTCCGTATTGCCACCACTGCTTACTGTTGAAGAACTGCTATCACTACATGCAAATTTGTTTCCGAACTCTCAATCTGTAGACAGATTGATCGATGAGCTTGGCCTTCGTGAAAAATGTGATACGCGAATCAAGCACCTTTCCGGCGGTCAGCAACAGCGCGTTACCATTGCACTTGCTTTGATCGGCGACCCCGAGCTGATTTTTCTCGATGAACCTACGTCCCAGCTGGATCCCCAGGCGCGCCGGGCGGTATGGGCCGTCTTAAATCGGCAGCGGGAACGTAGAAATGCCACTATTTTGATTACAACTCACCAAATGGAAGAGGCACAAAGGTTTTGTGATCGGGTCATGGTGCTTGACCACGGGAAAGTGCTGGTCGAGGGCGAGCCAGCCTCTCTGGTAGAGCAATTCTGTCCCGAGCGTGTTGTCGAGTTTGTGTCTCCGAAAAGTTCCAACTTGCAATTTCTCAACGATTCAGCAATTAAAATACGCGAGACATTTTCCAGTGCCCAATGGCGTGTGCACACAACTAGTGCCAACGGTCTCGTTTCCGAGTTGATTTCCAGACAAAGTCGAGGCGAACTTGAGGTAGAGGATATCCGGGTTGACAAGCAGTCCCTGGAGGACGTTTTTATACAGCTAACGGGCAGGGGAATTCGCAACTAATGGAAATTTCGATGCTTCGTGTGCGAAAGCTCTTTGCCGTTCACTTGAAAGAATTTCGTCGAGATTTTGGTTCGGTTTTCTTTAGTTTTCTATTCCCAATGTTTTTTCTGGTTGTCTTGATCGTTTCCAGTTTGGTATCCCCTACTTTTAATTTCGAATTCGGCTTGGTGGACTCGCACAAGAATCCATCCGCATTTGGTCTCGTAGAAAGTTTGGCTTCAGAACATCTGTCCGTGCGATCGATCGATAAAGGTCAAGCGGAAACGGAGCTCAAAGAGGGAAAGTTGCAGGCAGTTTTGATATTGCCAGCAGAGGGGCTGTCGGCAGGTGGTGAGATCGATTTGCTTGTTGGTCAGAGTTACGAGGGTTTTGCGCGTATCGTTGTCCAAGCTGCACTTGCCAAACTTCAAAACATCGAGCGGGAGGGAGAGCCAACCTATCAGTTTCATACCGAGGTGTTAACTGATGAAGTGAACTCGGAGTTCTCTTTTATGTTCCCGGGTATGCTGGCAATGGCACTTTTACAGCTGGGATTATTTGCCACTGCCACACCAATTTTGCGCGCGAGGGAGCGCGGCACGCTGCGCCATCTCCTATTGACCCCTCTTGGTGTGCACGAGTTGTTGATCAGTCAGATCTGCTTTCGCCTTATGGTGGCTTTCTTGCAAGTGTCGGTACTGCTGATAGCGGGCATGTTTGTAGTGGAATTGACTGCAATGCAATGGGTTTCCGTTATGGGTGTGGCGCTGCTGGGTGCGATCATGTTGATTTGCATGGGCTACGCACTGGCCGGTATGGCGACAAATCTGGAAAGTGGCATGGCCGCAGTGATGATTGCTAATTTCGCCATGCTATTTGCCGGCAATATCTTCTCCGATCCCAGTGACAACTGGGGCTTATCACTGGTGGCGCATTTTATGCCGGTAAGCTATTTGGCAGATGCGTTCCGGCAGATAATTAATAACAGCTCCGGCATTTGGCCTTTATGGCTGGATATGTGTGCGCTGCTTGGCTGGTCGGCTCTGGCCTTGACGATAGCGATTCGAACTTTTCGCTTCGACATGCAAGCGCGCCAAAGTTCAAAAAAAGAAGTTGCCATTTAAGGGCATTTTATCAACTTGAAAGGCCGCGAGGAAATAGCGTGAGTAATCGTCTGAATGCAATCGCACCGGCGAAATGGATTTATTTTAAGCTGTATTTGGGGCAGGCAATTGACAGGATGGATCAATTGCTAGTCAAACTTGAGCAAGTGGTGTCGCAAATGGAAGCGGTTGAAAGTTGGTTTTATATCCGTTATTTCGACGACCAAGGGGTTCATATACGCCTGCGCGTGTTACCTCAGGCTCGTGAGGAAGACCTCAAGAAAGAGCTCAACCATCGCTGCGCAACTCTACTCAATGCCTTGCACGATCTGCTGCCTAGTAACTACTATCCAATGGTTGTGCCGGTTGGCTATGATGAGGCAATAGAGGAAGGAAAGGTGCCCGGTGGCCATAACGACGTGCGAATAGTTTCAGATGTCTATGAGCCCGAAACAGATAAGTTCGGTGGAGAGCTTGGCGTTAAGATAGCCGAAGCAGTTTTTCAGGTTTCCTCTGAAATTGCCTGCAATATCCTCTCGGATGAAGTTCAGGGTTTTTATTCCCGCAAGGATTTAATTCCTCTGTTAATGAGTGAGTGCTTCAACGCCTTTCTATCCGAAGGCGATGCTGTCGTGTTTTGGCGTGAGTACAGCTTTTATTGGCTGGGAGGCAACTCTCCGGCAGCGGGTGATTGGCGGGACAAATTTTTCCGTAAAGGAGAGGAACTCGCGGAGCAGGGTGTAGTTGTAGTGCCCGATGAGACGCAATTGAAAGAGTCGCAGCTCGGTTACGTGAAAAAGTGGCGCGACGTGTTGGATAGCGCCGCTGCGCGTTACCATGAGCTGCGTGCGGATCTGGATGCGAATACCGAAGTGCTCGCTTTCAATTTTATCCATTTAATGAATAACCGACTGGGTATCGCATCGCTGGAAGAGGCGTATATGGCCACTTTGCTAGAACAGCGGGCGCGGGATCGGGCTTAGTCCGACTGGGGACGCAACTATGAATTTGGCTTTGGATCTGTCAGAAGATTATCTGCGAAGAAAATATCCTGCAGCAAAACTGTTGCTGCCTACGGGAGGAATACTTTCCGGCGTCACGCGTTTGGTAGGAGAACATACTGCGCCAGATTTTGAAATTGCCGTTTCCAATCTAGACAATTTAACCCACATTTTCCCTCATGTATCTTTGCCCAACGGGCTTGATGCGTTCAATGAGCCATTGGGCGGCGCCGGAGCCGATGTCGATCCCGAGCTGGCCTGGCTGCGTGCGGTTATGGAAGGTGGAGAGCGCTATGCAAATATGGCCTACCGGGAAGAGGACTTCGTTTTCGCCAGTGCCAGGGAACTCGGTGAATTGGCGCTTGATTTGGACACTCTGCCACGCTGCTCTGAAAAAGAGTATGCGGACCCCAAGTGCCCCTATGTCCCTGCCGACAAGCATGCCGCTATCCGCTGGACCAGGGGTTACTCTCTGACCGGACGCTGTGAGCGCATGGTGCCCTCAGTCATGGCCCACCTGTACTTAAAGCCGGCTCCCAAAGAGAGGTTTTGGCAGGAAATTTCTACCGGCTGCGCGGCACACGTGCGACTGGAAGCTGCGCTGGTCTCGGCAATTTGTGAAGTGATTGAACGTGATGCCATCGCTATGACCTGGCTGGCCAAATTGCCGCTACCGCGCATCGAAATGTCCGAACCTCTGCCCGTCGAGTTGGTGGACAACCATAGGGTGCTGCGCAATGGCCTGGTGCAACAGCACTTTTTTGATGCCACAACGGACGTGGGTATACCCACTATCTACGCGGTCCAATTACTCGACGGGCATCCACAAGTGGCTCAGTATGTGAATTGTGCGGTCGGATTCAATGCTGCGGAAGCCTGCGCAAAAATTATTCGCGAAGCGGCACCGGCCCGTGCCGTGCTGAGTAATGTCAAAGATGTTCCAGACAATGTCGAAGATTTTCGCTCCCTCTACGATGGTGCACACCATCTAGGCAAGCCCGAATGGCGCCACGCCTTTAATTTCTTGTTGGAGACTCCCAACCGCAAGTCTCTGTCGGATATCCAGGTGGACGCCCCCGCTGATGAACAGGGGCAGTTGCGCTTTTTGCTTGATCGCCTGAAGGCAATGGGTATGGAAGTGGTCGCGGTAGACCTGACCACCGACGAGTTGCGCGAGCTGGGTATTTGGGTTGTGAGGGTGGTGATTCCCGGGCTGATGCCGATGAGTTCGGTACAGAGGGGTCGTTTCCTTGGACATCCCCGTCTGTATGAGTACCCGCGTCATGCTGGCTACGGTGCGCTTACCGAAGAGACTATCAACCCGATTCCTCAACCTTTCGCATAAGGCATGTCGATGATCGTACTGACAGCAGGCCAGTTCGGCATTCGCGTGGGACAGCGTTTGGCACAGCTTTGCGATGCCGAGGCGGTGCCACTTCCCCAGGAGCGCGAACACCTTGAGTTGCTCATCCAGCGAGCCGATTTTGTCGCAGTGGCCACCTGGCGCCCCTATGTGCAGAGTTGCACTCTGATAGACGACTTATGTTTTCGCTTTGGGGTGCGTTGGTCGCTGGCCGAGATCCACGCGCAAAGATTGACTTGCGGCCCTTTGGTAAACCCTGGCAATGGTGCCTGCTATCAGTGTTACCGCAAGCGCTGGCTGACACATCACAAATCACCGGAGCGAGAGCAGGTGTTGAACGAGGCCTATGAGCGCGATTCAGCCCTGGGGCCCACAGGCAGTATCGGTCCGTTGGTGGAAGTCGCTGCCCAAGCTCTGGCGGACGACGCCGTGGCGGCAGACGGGGAAGCTGGCCGATTGCGCCTGGTGGATGTACTGAGTGGTGCAGTGTTGAAATCCGGTGTCATGGGTATCCACGAGTGCCCCCGCTGTCGGCCGGCAAAACCTGCCCGTACCGGGGAGCGGTTTGTGCAGCACATGGTGCCCGAAATAGAGAGGATGCTCGGATGAGTGTTGCGTTGAGCCAGTCTGCCGACAGTATCGGCAACAGTTTTGCCTCCGACCCGGAACTGCAATTACCACAATACCCACGTTTCCCGCCGGAAGTGCTGATGATTTCCTACAGGCAAACCGGCCTGCTGTTCGAAGGCGTGCACGGCACTCAGGTATTGAGTGGTCGGGGCGCACGCGGATTTATTCCAAAATTGCTCGCGCGACTTGATGGCACCCGTGATCTGGCGGCACTGAGCCGGGATTTCCCCCAGATACCAAAGAAGTCCCTGCGTGACGCTATTGCCTTACTCTACAGTCGCGGCCTGCTGGAAGATGGATTGGGGGCTGAGCCGGCGGGTGAGCAAGAGGAACTGGCGGCCTTTGCCGGGCGCTATATCGATGTTACCCGGGCCAACCGCAACCGGGGTGAAGTCTTGGCGAGGCTCGCGGACAAACGCGTTTGCCTGGTGGGACAGAGCTCAGCACTCGAAACCCTGTCCGTTGCACTGGCAGATCTAGGTCTGAAGGAAATTCGTCGCGCGCAGGATCCGGAGCAATTGCAGGGCATTGATCTGGTAGTGGCACTGTTTACTGGCGAGACTCCAGAATCGCAGCGGGCACTTTGGCTCAATACGGCGCAGGAGCAGGGTGTCCGGGTTTTACACGCCCATCTTGGAAATGGCGCAGTGGAAATAGGGCCGCTCTTTATTCCCGGTAAATCCGCCTGTTACGACTGCCTGCGCAGTTTGCATGCCGCCCCCAGTGGAGTGCCTGCACAGGGGCAGGGTTTCTGGGTGGCCAACCTGGCGCTGCAGGCATTTCATTTGCTGAGCCGTCTGGGCCGACCGAATTTATACAATGTGTGCCACATACATCAAGGTGATGAATCTGGTGCCGCCTACCGCGAAGTGCAGCTGGCAAGGTTGCCGGGTTGTGCCAGTTGTGGATTGGCCGAATGCACTCCGCGGCTGGATGAAGAGCACGGCCAGGTATGGCTGCTGCACAATGCCGCCAACACCATGCCGCCGCGGGATCTGCTGAGTCCACGGGACTACCAGATGCACTATGCGGCAGGCAACCTGCTGATCACGCAAGAGTCTCCGGAACCCTACTATGGAGCCCTGCCAAAGGCGCTGCCAGAGGGACTTTCGCTGGAAGCGGCGCCGAGCTGGTTGCGCGGCGCCACTGGGGCAGGGCATGCCGATATTGACACACTGTCCAGCTTGCTGCGCCTCTCGGTGGGCTATCAGCCCCAGTCGGATGGCGGGCAACGCCGTGTTGCCCCATCTGCCGGCGGACTCGGCTCTGCGGAAATTTTCGTCTTGGTGCGCGATGTTCCGGGGCTTGAACCCGGGGTTTATCACTATTACGCCTGGGCGCACCGCCTGGACCGATTGCGCGGAATGTCGCCGCCATTGATTGCCGGAGCCCTGGGGCTGCGCGAGCGGGATCTGCCGCCATTGTTACTTGTCGGTGTCGGCTCCTTGGGTAAATTGCGGCAGAAGTATGGGGATTTTGCCTTTCGCTTCGCCAGCCTGGATGCAGGCTTTGTACGTGTTTACCTCTACGAGCTGATGGATGCCATGGGCCTGCCGTTTGTCGAGTATGCAGATGCCCGCGACCAGGTACTGGCCCAAACCCTTGGCCTGCCGGTGGTGGGTGGGCGCAATATGGTGACCTTTGTGCTCGGTGTTGGGGTTCCCACCGGCGAGCAGGGGCCAGGTCTACTGCGAGCACACCAAAACGTCGATAGCTTGATCGAATTGGCCAGCCAAGCCAATGCACCACTGCGGGCAGGTGTTGACCACGCAGAAGCGCGGTGTGAATGGGCCCCCTTGGGTGCCGGGGGCCCACAGGCAATTTTGTCGCGTTTGGATCAACTTTTCCTGGAACGCCGCTCAGCGCGCCGCTTTGCCTCACAACCCCTGCCAATGCCACTTTTGAATCGCTTGGCCGATTTGGCGATTGGTACCAATGACTGGCTGGGCCGCAGTGGGGGCTTGCCGTTGCGGTTGCGACTCTGGGCCGCGGTAAACGCCGGCGGTGCAGATCCGAGTGTCGATATTTATGCTTGGGACCCACAGGGAAATGAGTGGGTTAAGCAGCGCAGCGGAGTTGCCGCTGAGGCACTCGATGCGGCCATCCTGCAGCGAAACCTGGCGCGTGCACCTGTGGTTTTGTTTGTCACCGGGGATTTTCAACAGGCAGTATCGGAGCAGGGCGCGCGGGGCTACCGCGAGTTGATTGGCCGAGCCGGCGCAGTGGTTGCACGGACCTTGCTGGCGGCCACTAGCTATGGCTTGACGGGTTGCCCCTGGGGTGGCTTGAGCGAAGATGGCTGGGGGGAATTGTTTTCGATTGACCGTTATCGGGACTGCCCCTTGTTTGGTTTGTCATTGGGATATGCCGATGTTGGCTGACGGTATCTCTCAGCCAACTGCCGTGCCGGCTCAATATCGTATTCGCGATGGGGTGGCCAAGGTCGTGCGCAAGGGCTCAATCGTGTTGATATCGCCGCACGACGGTACCGCCGTGCGGGTCAGCCCGGTAGCGGAAGAGTTGATGCCGCTACTGGCCGCAGGGGCATCATTTGATGAGTTGACGCAAAAACTTCGTGACCGCTATCCCCAGGCGGCATCTTTGGGAACCAAGCTGAGCGCCTTTCTGCAGCAGCTGCAAAAAAGCGGTTTGCTTGAAAACGATGCCCGCCCGGCGGTGAAGCGGCGTCGAACACCGCGTTTAAAACTGTTTGAACTGGACCCGGCGGCGGCGCTGGTGGCGCGCGGAATAAAGGCATTGCCGGACTGGTTGGGTCGCGCACTTTGGTATGGAATCTTGCTGTCTGCGCTGTGCGGGTTACTGGTGCTGATTTTCTCAGGGGCATTGCCCCATCCGCGCCAGCTAGCTACAGAGTTCAACGGCTGGGGCTTGGCGATATTCGCGCTGCTGGTTGCTCCCCTGCATGAAGCGGCCCACGCCGTCGCCTGCCGTTTGGCCGGAGTGCCGGTGGGGGCGGCGGGCATTATGATACACAACTGGTTTGTTCCTGGTCCCTATGTCGAGACCAACCAGACCTACCGCATTCGGGGCCGTCGCCAGCGGTTCTGGGTGCCGGCGGCGGGGCCCGCCATCAATCTGATCGCGGCCGGTGCTGCGGCCTGGGGACTGTGGCTGCTGGGCCCCGATGAGCCGACGGTGGGATTTTTGACCACGTTATTTTTGCTGGCGGTGCTGTTTCTTTACCTGGATACCAATCCCCTGACCCCAAGCGACGGCAGCCATATGCTGGAGGCCTTGTTGGACGACGAACTGGCACGGGTATCGGCATTGTCGCGCCGGCGCGGGCGCCTGTCCGACCCCAAGACGGTGGCAATCTATCGTATTGCGGCCTCTGTGCATCTGCAGGGGAGTTTGGTGTTGTTGTATTTCTGGTGGATGCATTGAGGAGCTTTCGGTGAGCAAGCAACAACCGCTAACCGCGCAGGTAACCGTCTGCGAACCCCTAAAGGTTCAGGATATAGCGCCTTTCTGTTTGTTGAGAGTTGCCGCTGTACCCTATGAGATGCTGGAAGCTTTGCGGTTGCCGAAAACCGAAGCATGTATTGAAAGCATATTGGCCGCCGAAGTGCGGATGGAAGAGTGTCGGTGTCCACTCGAAGATGCTCTGCACGCTATGGTGCCAGGCATAGACCCGGATGATGCGAAGTTTCGCCGCAAGGTACTGGGGTTGCGCCGGGATGTTCACAATGGCCGACCGACCAAGACCCAGGAAGTAGACTGTACCGAGATAAGTCAGCGCCTGGATGCCGCTGGAGCAAAGTGGTTGCGGGAGTGGCTCGACAGCCAGGCACAGCTGAAGCGTGCCAGCGATGCACTTGAGCCGGGACTCTTGGCGGAGATCCAGAGTCACCTGCGCCCGGGTTTGCGTCAACCCATGACACTGGCCACCTTCCGCCGCGCTCTGGCGTTCGCCAGCAATCGGGTTGCCAGTAGCGCTATGACCGAGGAACGCCTGCCAACACCCCCGAGGCCCAATAACCTCGAGCGTTCACTGCTCGGTTATATGAACCGGGCGGCGGCCAAAACCAGTCCCTTTTCCAGCTTTATGGCCCTTTCGGTGGTGGCTGTGGATCCCGCCTCGGAGAGTGACTATCCCAGTGCAGTGCGGGCGCAATACATCAGTCGTACCGGGCTTAACCGCGGTATTTTTTCGCGATTTTACCGCTCCGGGATGCAGGAGGCCGCCGGCTGTGGGGATATTAAATTACGCCTGAACCCCACTTTTGCCGACAGCCAGGCCGGGCGCATGCAAGCGCTGTGCGATCGTGAAATTGTCCTGATTGGTCGCCCCTGGCTGGAACAGCGACTGGCACATTTTCGTTTGGACCCGCGTATTGTCAATGTCCTGACCGCCAGCCCGGAGGAGGATTTTTTCCACAACTGGTGCGTGCGTCTGACGGCTGTCGGTTTGAACGAAGAACAGGCCAAGCAGGTAGTGACCAAGCTGCTGCAGCGCAACGTGTTGATGCCACCACCATTATTCGATGCGTTCGATCAGGCACCCCATGTCCGCTTGGCCAATCTGTGGCGCGACAGTGAGTCGCCGCTGTTGCGGGAGCAGGTCCCGCTGCTTAAAGACATGGCCGACACCGCCGACAGGATTGCCGTCGCGGAGGGTGATACACGAAGCCGCGCTTTCGATTTTATTCGCGACAAAGAATCGCAGATATTGCAGGCACTAGGGGATGGCTCCGCCGATTCGCTGCAGAATATGGTCTTGGAGGACTGCTGGTTGTCCGGCATCAAGGGAAGCATGGGGGCGAAACTGTTGCGACCTCTGGACGACCTACAGGCTTTTCTCAGTCGTCAAGTTGTCGTATCTCCCTACTATGCACGGTTGCGCGACCATTTTCTGCGCGAGTATGGGGAGGAAGGTGTTTGTGATGACCTGGTGGGTTTTTTGTTACGGGTCGGCGACAAGTTAATCGATATTCCCGAATTCGGCGCTGACCTTGAGCAAACACCAGCAGCGAAAGCACCGGCGGGCGCCGCCATTCCGGTGACAGCACAATTGCAAATTGCCGCGGGCGGCGAGGGTAGCGAGCCGCTGATGGTGGTCAACCGGGTTTTTGATGGCGCCGGTTGGCTGGCGGCACGCTATTCCCCCGGCGAACAGGCCGAACAGCGCTTGTTGAGAGATAAGCTTTCCGAGTGGCTGCGCCGTGTACACCATCCACGCGAGCCGGTGGATCTGGTATTGAGTGGTCAGTGCAACGACTTGCAGGCCCACGCACCCCTGACCCGCCGTGTGCTGCGTTGGCCCGGTGAGCCGTTGTTGCTGGACCCCGAGCGGGTGCTGGAAGCCTCTTCGTTGCGCTTGAGTTACAACGGCGACAGCGGCTTGCTGGAATTGTGCGATACCGACGGCACTCCGGTCAGCCTAGTGTATTTGGGGGCTACTTTCCCCTCACCTATTTGGGGTGTGCGTTACGCCTTGTCGATTTTGACCCAGCCCTATCTGTTGGGTCGCCCAGATTTTCGCCCGCCGCCGCTTCGGGATGCCGATAGCGTCACTTTCGAGTCCCGACTGACCGAGGGCTCATTGGTATTGCGCCGTGCCACCTGGTGGATATCCAGCGAATATCTGAAGCGGGAGTGGTTCAACGGCTGCCAGAGCGAGCGACTGTTGAAGGTCAGACGGGAGTGTGATCGACATGGTATCCCTCCGGTGGTATTCGCACAGAGATTTATACCGCCGGAGCGTAGCGGCTTGATTCCCGCGGATGTTCTCAGTGCAAATCGCAAGCCGATGTGGGTGGATCTACGCAACCCCTTCTGGTTGCACATGCTGGAGCGCACTGCGGAAAAGAGCGATTGGGTGCAGCTCAGCGAACCACTGCCGGATGCCGATTCACTTTGGCTTGAAGTCGAGGATCGGCGACATGTTTCCGAAGTGCAGTTGGAGATGGTCGTCAGGGCCGATCCCAGTGCGCAATCCTAAAACCGGTCGCAAGGGGCGTTGCGCTGATGCGCAGCCGTTTCAAGTAACCTGCAAGCAGGACATCAACGATGAATCAAACTCCGGCTATCGATCACGAAGCGCCAACCACTCCCACTGGGGAGAGCGCACCTGCAGTGTCCGCCGTGACTTTACGCAATGTGAGCAAGGATTATCAGCGCGGCAAAATTACCGTTCCAGTGCTGCGCAATTTCGATCTAGAGGTGGGCGAGGGTGAATTCGTAGCCTTTATGGGTGCTTCCGGTTCAGGCAAGAGTACCTTGTTGAATCTGATCGGTGGCCTGGATCGCGCCAGTGCCGGCTCGATAGAGGTGGCGGGGGAGAATATTGGGCGTTTTGACCGGGCTCAGTTGGCACGCTGGCGCGCGCGCAGCGTCGGCTTTATTTTTCAGTTCTATAACCTGCTGCCGGCGCTTACCGCGGCGCAAAATGTCGAGCTGCCGTTGTTGATCCATTCACTGCCGGCGTCGGAGCGCGCGAGACGGGTTGCCAATGCGCTGCAATTGATGGATCTCACTCACCGCGCTCAACATAAACCGAGTGAATTGTCCGGTGGCCAACAGCAGCGTGTAGCCATCGCCCGGGCGCTGATCACCGATCCGAAGGTATTGATGTGTGACGAACCCACGGGCGACCTGGATCGGGAGAGTGGAGAAAATATTATGGAGATATTGCATCGACTCAATCGCCAGCGCGGCAAGACGGTGCTGATGGCGACCCACGACAGGGACAGCGCCGAGAGCGCGCATCGCATCGTTCATTTCACCAAGCCCGACTACCGTTGAACCATGACTTTGTTTCGCCTGACTCTGAGTAACGTGTTCCACAAAAAGCCCCGCGCGGTTTTTACCATCGGCTCGGTGGTCGTCGCCTTCCTGTTGTTCGGTTTGTTACTTCCCCTGGAAAGGGTCTTCAACTCGAGGTTGGAATTTGCCGACGCAGATCGCTTGATCGTCACCAACAAGACATCCCTGCTGCGCCCCTTGCCATTGAGCTACGACGAGCAGTTACGGGATGTCGAGGGTGTGCAGCTGGTAGGTCACTTCACCTTCTTCGGTGCCTTTTATCGCGAACCGTCCAATCAGATCGCCACCATCGTTACCGATGCTGACCAATTCGACGCAATGGTGGATGAAGTGGTGTTTCGCAACCCCAAGGATCATGCTCATTGGTTAAAAACCCCCGCTGGTGTTGCGATAGGGCGTGAACTGGCGCAGAAGTTCGGTTGGAAAGTCGGGGATCTGGTGCCGGTTTACTCAAAAATCTATCCGCGCGCTGACGGCAGCTCAGTATGGACCTTTGAAATAGCGGCGATCTTTGATAGTAGCGCTGCCGATGGCGATACCAATTCAATGGTGATTGATTACGACTATTTTGATCGTGTGCGCGCTACGGGCCAGGGCACCGTAGGCTGGTATGCGGTGCGCATCGACGATGCCCGCAATGCCGATCGTATCTCCAATACCATTGATGCGATGTTTGCCAACCGCCCGGCCCAGACCACTACTACCACGGAAAAAATGTTTGCTCAAAGTTTTTTGCGTCAAGTGGGGGACTTCGGCGCTATGATCAGCATTGCCTTATTACTGGTTTTCTGGACCGTGGTACTGGTCACCGCCAATACCATGGCGCAATCGGTGCGCGAGCGCTTCTCGGATATCGGTGTGCTCAAAACACTTGGCTATAGCGATTTGCGCATATTCGGTATGGTGCTGGGGGAAAGCCTGGTGATTCTTTTATTTGGTGGTTGCCTCGGCCTTTTGATCGCCGCGGCGCTCATACCGGAGATTGCCGGCCGTACCGAGCAGCTGCTCGGATCGCTGCACCTGTCGTGGCAGGACTGTGCGCTGGGGTTAGCGCTGATGCTGGTATTGGCGCTGCTGGTGGCCTTGGTACCGGCGTGGCGGGCCGCGCGAGGGGAGATAGTGAGTGCCCTGAGGGAGGCTGTGTGATGGGGTTGCTCAATCAATGCCGGGTGGCTTTACAGGTGGCCTTGCGCGGTTTGCAACTGCGCTGCTGGCCGGTCATCAACACTGTGATCGGCACCGCGTCGGTGGTCGGGGTTTTCGTGGTACTGCTATCCATCGCCGCCGGCTACGAGCGGACTCTGCAGTTAAGCGGCGATGCCGATAATCTGTTGATTATGCGCGCAGGGGCGCGATCGGAGCTGGAGAGCAGCCTCACTGGAGAGCAGGCACGGTTGATACGCAATGCGACAGCGGTTGCCAAAGATGCCCAGGGGAGGCCGCGGGCGGCCGCCGAGGTCTACGCCATCGCCAGTGTGGAAGAGGACGGGGATAGCAACAATATTGCTTTGCGGGGAGTGGAGGAGGCCTCCTATCAGCTCCGCCCCCGTTGGCGTCTGGTCGAAGGGCGCAAGCCGAAAAGTGGCATGCGCGAGTTGCTGGTTGGGCGCCGTGCGACGCAACGCTTCCAAAGCCTGTCGCTCGGGGCGCAAATCCCCATTGCGGATGGCAAGTGGACGGTAGTGGGCGTGTTCGAGGCCGATGGGGGGGTCGCCGAGTCGGAGTTGTGGACCGATATCAGCACTTTGCAATCCGCTTATCAGCGCGGTGAACAGGTGCAGCTGGTAGTCGTGCGACTTGCAGAGGCGCGGGGTATTGCCGCTTTCAGAACCGCGTTGGAGAAGGATCCGCGGCTCGACGTACAGGTTGAAACTGAAGAGGATTACTACAGCCAGCAAGCCCAGCAAATGAATGGGTTTGTCAAGACCTTGGGTTTTTCAATTTCATTTCTTATGGGGTTGGCGGCGGTGTTTGTAGCCCTCAATGCCGGTTATGCATCCACCACGGCTCGTGCGCGCGAAATTGCCACCATGATCGCCCTGGGCCTGGAGGAGCGCGCTATGACCTTATCGGTACTGCTGGAATCGGTGGCATTGTCGCTGCTGGGTGGTGTACTGGGCAGTGCACTGGCTTATGCATTCTTCGATGGCCACCTGTCCTCCACCCTGTTCTATTCAAAGGACTTTGCTCAGGTTGTATTCGCGTTTGAGGTGACCGCGGGGATTTTATTGCAGGCGATTGCCGCCGCAGTATTGATTGGGGTAATTGGCGGTCTGTGGCCTGCGTTGAGCGTCACGCGCCTGCCGGCGGCCCACGCGCTTGGAATCCACAGGTGAGGTTTGGCGATGAAAGTGTTTGGGCAGTGTTGGAGTGCGCGCAAAGGTCATTTGCAGGGAACCCACCGCACCCGCGCGCCGGAGGAAACCCTGGAGGATTATGGGCGATTTCTGCCCCAATTGGGAATTACCCGCATTGCCAATGTTACCGGGTTGGATCGTATCGGGTTGCCGGTCTGTGTGGCGATTAGGCCCAATGCCCGGGCCCTGGCCACCACGCAGGGCAAGGGCGAAACACTTGCCGCAGCCAAAGCCTCGGCAATGATGGAGGCCATTGAGTCCTGGCACGGTGAGCATATTTCCGGCCCTTTATGGTCGGCTTCCTACCGCGAATTGGTGTCACAGGGACCAATGCCGGACCCGCAGTTGCTGGCGCTGCGCTCCGATGCCAGTTGGGACGCCAACCGGCCTATCGATTGGATAGAGGGCGAAGATCTGTTCAGCGGCGAGCGACTGTTGCTGCCGTTTGAAACTGTGTCCAATAATTTTGTCGAGCAGCCGGATTATCGGCCGATTTTTCTCAAAAGCACCAACGGCCTGGCGTCGGGGAATCATTTGTTAGAAGCGTTATTGCACGGCCTATTAGAGGTCGTGGAGCGGGATGCCCTGACGCTGTGGGAACTCCAGCCGGAGACACTGCGCAAATCCCGGCAATTGGACCTGACCAGCATATACGATCCGCACCTTGCAGAAATCATCCAAGTATTGAATGACAGGGGTGTGGTGTTGGCGGCTTGGGATATTACCAGCGACTTGGGACTGCCGACTTTTACCTGCACTCTGGCAGAAAATCCGGACTCGCCATTGTGGCGTCCGGTAGCCGCTGTGTCCGGTCACGGTACCCATTTGCAATCGGAGATAGCACTGTCGCGCGCCATTCACGAGGCAATTCAGAGCCGGGTGACCATGATCTCCGGCAGTCGTGACGACATGTTTCCCCGCGACTACCGCGATGCCGGAGGGCGCGATGCACATGCGCGGCTGATACGCGACTGGCGAGAACCTGCGCCGGCTCTGGCGTTGCGACAAAGCGAATTTCCCCTGGGCGACAATTTTGAACAGGATCTCGCCACGGTGCTCGAACGCCTGCGCGCGGTTGGCATAGAGCATGCGCTGGCGGTGGATTTGCGTAGAAAGGACGTGGATATTCCGGTGGTTAAGGTGGTGGTGCCGGGATTGGAAGCGGTACGCACTGCAGTTTACCGTCCGGGGCCGCGCGCACAAAAACTGCTGCAGCGGGGGTTCCAATGAATCTAGTGGTGTTTCTCGGTCCCAGCTTGGAGCGCGCCAAGGCGAGTGAGATTGTTGCCGTAGCGGGAATCCAGGCCGAGTTCCGGCCACCCTGTCGCATGGGAGATGTGTTCGTCGCCGCAGAGCAAGGGCCGAGCGCCATCGTGATTATCGACGGGTACTTCGAGCAGACACCGGCGGTGTGGCACAAAGAGATACTCTATGCGCTGTCCCAGAAAATTGCTGTTTTTGGTGGCGCCAGTATGGGGGCGTTGCGCGCTGCGGAACTGCATACCTTTGGTATGTTCGGGGTAGGGGCGGTTTTTCAACAGTATGTCAATGGCGATCTGGAAGATGACGACGAAGTGGCGGTGGCCCACCTTTCCGAGGAAGCTGGCTTCATGAGTCGTTCCGATGCCATGGTAAATATTCGTCATGGCCTGTTGGGCGCAGTGCGTAGTGGAGCGATAGACGAACACACCCAGCGAAAATTGTTAAGTTGCGCCAAAAGTGCCCACTACCCGGAGCGCTCTTGGCAACTGTTTTACCAGCAAGGGCCAAAGCTTGGGCTGACCAGCGCGCAAATTGATGCGCTGAGACAGTATCTAGAGGAAACAAAACCCGATCTCAAGCGCGAAGATGCCATTGCCACTCTGACTGCGGCAGCGCAATGGACCAGTGCGAAGCGTCCCCCTCCTGATGCGGCCTTTGATTTCGAGCCCACCATATTTTGGGAGCGCTTGTGTAGTGAGCGCACTGAAGTCAAAGCACGGGGAACTGGGCAGGACTTGGCTTCTCGCGAGCGTATGATCCACCACTTGCGGCTGGTGGGGCCCACACGAGAGAAGCTGCGACGCCAGGCACTGTTGTTGTTTCTGGCGGAGCGAGAGGTACAGAGGCTGCAGGTCTCTGCGGTGGATGCGAAGCGGTCGCTGACGCGCTTTCGACAGGAGCGGGGTCTGGCATCGTCGAGACAGCTGGCGGACTGGATGAGTGCGGAGGGCGTTGACCGGGAGGAGTGTCTGGAGTTGGCAGCTGCAGAAGAGCGGCTGCGCTTGCTCGAAGAGCGCTACAGCGGACCGGTCGATCAGCGCCTGATCAGTGTGTTAAAGCTCGATGGAAGCTACGGCCAGGTCCGGGAGCGAGTGGAATCCAAATGGCGGGCATTGCGGGATATGGGCATTGAGGTACCGGAAGACAGCGACGTTGAATCTACACAGGACGTCATGGCCTGGTACCAGGAACATTTCGGATCTATTGCAAATGGGGATCTGGAAAAGCATATCGTGGAGCTGGGGTTTACTTCACCCCGTCAATTCCTTTCGGAGTTGATCGCAGAATATCTCTTCACCCGGAGTACTGCTTGTGAACACTGACTCGGAAGCTTCGGACAAGCAGCATCTACTCGACAGCCTGGCCATGCCGGTTGAAACAAAGGCTCGGGATTCTGGTTCGCGCTGGCGTCTGTGGCTACTAATAGCCGCATCCGCTGCCGCCGGTATCGCACTCTGGTGGCAGTTGTCGGCGCAGACGTCGGTCGTACCCTCGCCAGAGGATTTGGAGCCTGGGGTGGCGGTCATCGCCGAAACAGATCCTATAGCAGAGCCAGAGTCGGATACGGGTGAGCGGGTATTGCAGGCCTCCGGCTTTGTGGTTGCCCGGCGGCAGGCGACGGTTTCCGCCGATGTGACGGGTAGACTTGTAAAGATCCATGTCCGGGAAGGGGCCACTGTGGAAAAGGGGCAGCTATTGGCGGAGCTGGATCCAAGGGTCGCCCAGGCCAGGGTGGATTATGCCCGGGTAAACGTCGAGTCGGCGCGCAAAGTTGCTGTGGTCAGCAAGGCCCGCCTCGCCGAGGCGGGAGCAAGCCTGGCTCGCTACCGCAAACTGGCCGAGGATAAATTTGTTAGTCCTGAGGAATTAGATGCTGCCAGCTATAAGGTCGACATTCTAAAGGCCCAGCTAGCCTCTGATAGGACTTTGATTCAAGCCGCGGAAAAACAGTTTGAAATAGAGCGACAGCAGCTGAGCAATACACAGATATTGGCGCCCTTTGACGGAGTAGTGACCCAGGTGACAGCGCATGTGGGAGAAATCGTATCCCCTATCTCCGCTGGAGGTGGCTATACCCGTACGGGAATCTGCACCCTGGTGGACCTGGACTCCATCGAAGGGGAAATAAATATTAGCGAACAGTATATCGACCGCCTTCGGGAGGGGCAGAAGGTTAGTGTCACTACAGTGGCGTATCCAGATGAGAGTTTTAGCGGTAAAGTCCTGGGGATTACGCCAATGGTGGAGCGCAATACTGCCGCAATTAAAGTGCGTGTGGGCTTGCAAGGTGGCGGCCATCGTTTGATTCCAGGGATGCGTATTGATCTTGATTTTTTGTCTTCCCCTGGTAGTGAAAAAAACAATTCTTAATGGTTGGGTACTATTTATTGGGCTGCAATAATATTTAGGAGACGTTTTATGAAAAACAAAAATTGGGCGGGATTGGCAATTGGTATAGGTATAGGCGTTGCCATGGGGGCAGTCATCGGTAATATGGGAGTTTCTATCGCTATTGGCCTTGGGGTTGGATTTGCATTGCACATTGCATTCAACAGGAAATAACCTGAATTTGATTTAAATTAAAAATATACTAAAAATAAAAAAAAGACAGCATAAAGATATTTTTTTGGGTGGTGGACGCTAAAAATGAGAAAGCTGCATATAGACCCCAATTGGTCTTTTGGTAAGGAGACACAGTTAACTGAAAAGCAGTGGGAAGCCATAAGGTCATTGTTGCCAGGAAAGGCCGAGGATCCAGGACGCACGGGAGCGGATAATCGCAATTTCGTTAATGCGGTGCTCTGGGTGCTGAGTACAGGTTCACTCTGGAAACAGCTTCCAGAAAGATTTGGCCAATATAAAAGTGTGCATAAGCGCTATAAACGTTGGGAAGAAAAAGGAATTTGGGACAGAGTTTTTGCCCAGCTGAAGCGTGATTTGGAAACAGGACTGCCTGTTTTTGGCGATGCAGGTTGTCACTTCGGATTGAGTGGTCGCCGCCCCGACAGTGCTTTTGATGTAGGGAAGGTTGATTGATGCTGGAATTTATTGCATGGAGTTTGCTTATTTTAAAGTTCAATGATGGTAGAAACCCGAAGTCCAGGCATAAACTAGGGCCTGTTCACACGAGAGTGTAAATTAAATTGTGTAACTGCTCATGCCTCCGTACTCTGAACCGGAGAATACCATGAGCAAAACCATGAATAATCAGGGTTTCGAACAGCAGCTGCAAGCGCATGCCACCGAACTGGCCAAGGGCATCAAGTCCGAGGCTGACCTCAACACCCTCACCCAGAAGCTCGTAAAGATGACGGTTGAGGCTGCCTTGAGTGCTGAGCTTGAAGAGCACCTCGGCTATAGCAAGCACGACTCCGTCGGACGCGACTCCGGCAATAGCCGCAACGGCACCAGTTCCAAGCGCCTAAAAGGCCAGCATGGGGATGTGGAGATCAACACTCCCCGCGATCGTGCAGGTACCTTCGAGCCCCAATTTGTCCGCAAGAGGCAGACCCGCTTAACGCAGATGGACGACCAGATCCTCGCGCTGTATGCACGAGGCATGAGCACCCGCGACATCGTCGACGCCTTCAAAGAGATGTACGGTGCCGACGTCTCTGCAGCCCTGGTATCCAAGGTCACAAAGCAAGTTCTGGTTGTCCGTGCTCACCGAACTGAAGAACCGCGGTCTGGAAGATATCCTGATCGCCTGTGTAGACGGGCTAAAAGGCTTTCCAGAAGCCATTGCTGCAGAATACCCTGAGGCTAAGGTTCAGTTGTGCATCGTGCACATGGTGCGGAACTCGCTGAAATACGTCTCCTGGAAGGACTACAAGGCGGTTACGGCTGACCTGAAGGAAATCTATACTGCGGTCACAGAAGCGGCTGCACAGGTGGAGCGAGACCGTTTCGCGGAGAAGTGGGGTGACACCTACCCGCAGATTAGCAAGTCTTGGGCCACGCACTGGCCAAACTTGATTACGCTGTTTGAGTATCCGCCGGAGATCCGCACGATTGAGTCTCTGAACAGCGTCATTCGCAAGGCCACGAAGCAGCGCAAGGTGTTCCCTACTGACGACGCCGCGATGAAGGTGGTGTACCTGGCTATGCAGGCTGCTTCAAAAAAGTGGACGATGCCAATCCGTAACTGGAAGCCAGCTCTAAACCGCTTTATGATCGAGTTCAGTGGTCCACTCGCCGACTACCAATAAGCAACTGGCAGGAGCGGTTACACAGAATTATTTACACTCTCTCTGAAACTCTTGAATCGTCGAAACAGTCTCTCTACTTCATTTCGTTTTTTGTACACTTTTCGGTCATATTCCCAAACGCTTAGCCTGTTACTTTTGGGCGGCACCACGGGTTTCATGCCAAGGTCAAACACCAACTGTCTGGTTTCATCGCCTCATAGGCTTTATCCATGATCACTTTAGTGCCCCCCCAAGCGCAGTTTTCCAGTGTTTTCAGCAACTTTCGATCTTTAGGTGCATCACCCGCTTGCCCTGGAGAAAGGGAAAAGGCTATGGCCTGATTGGGAGGGACCCGCTGCGACCATGTGAATTTTGGTGGTCCAGCCTCCTCGTGATTTGCCGATAGATTGAGGACCGTTTTTTTAATGCACCTGTACCATTTGGATGCACCTTTACAGCGGTAGAACCGAGAGATACATGATTCACTTGAATATTGATCACATCATTCAAAATAGAAAAAAGCAGCTTTTTTCGAATTTTTTGGCTTGCTAGAAAATTTTTCCAAATAATACTTCCAGATTTCAACAGCCTGCTAAAGGATCACAAAGAGCTGATGAGCTTCTACGATTTCCCGGCAAAGCACTGACAGAGCATCCGGACAACGAACCCGATCGAGTCGACGTTCGGGACAATACGACACCGGACCAAGCGCTCGAAAGGCTGCCTGTCGAGAGAAGGAATGCTACACATGGTGTTCAAGCTGGGAATGTGTGCAGAAGAAAAGTGGAGAAAGCTCCGGGGCTTTGACTACCTTGCCAAGGTCATCACCGGAGTGAAATTCAAAGATGGAGAAGAGGTATCAACCGTTGACCAAAGCGCTGCATGACCAAGCCTGTTGAACCCCAGAATTGACAATAACTCGGGGCTGATCAGAGTGGTTTGAGGGGAGAAGTAGCGAATGCTCATCTATGGAATTTTGTATGACTCAATTTTTGCGCGGAAAAGAGAGACACAGAGTTTTTGACATAGTGAATCCTGCGCAAATATGGCAATAGATGAAGGGGGTATTATCGACATTCAAATGTCGATTTTTTGTTAAAGGTTTGCAATAGAGAGCCTTTTGGAGACATTCAAATATCGATTTTTAAAATTTAAATTTAACAGTTGACGATAAATAAGTTTGTTGTTTTCATGCGTTTTGCAGCAGCACATCTGTGTGCTCTGCATTATTCTAACAAAAGAGACTTTATTATGTTGAATCACGCTTTTGATATTTCTAACAAAGAAGACGCCTTGGATCTTTTTGCGGAAGAGCTTCCAGAGCAGGTACAACTGGTTTCTGACTGCCTGAGCTCCGCCAGCTCCGCTAGCTGCTGCACCTGCACTGGATCCTTCTCCAGTGTGGGCTCTGTAGTGAGCACCGGTGCCTCTCAGCAACTTAAGTAACATCGGGTTAGCTATTTAAAGCTATCTGTGGTTACTATGGTAGAATCTGCACCGGAAGCGTTTTGCTATCCGGTGCAGTTTTATAAAAGAAAATACTATGCCTATTACCATTGAGATACCAAGTTCCATGCGACGTTTCGTTGACAATGAGCGTCGCGTGAAGCTCGATAGGGCAGCCACGGTACGCGAAGCCCTCGATCTTCTGGTGGCTAAAAATCCGCTTTTGCGTCCTTACTTGTTCACTGATAGTGGGGAGCTTTTCTCTTATATAGGCCTATTTGTTAATCGCAAGGATATACGCTCCCTGCAGATGGAAAAGACGCCGCTGTATGCGGGGGACAATATAGCATTGTTGCCGGCGGTGGCCGGGGGATAGGTACAATTGGTGAAGTCTGATAAAAGGCGCGTAGCGGGAAGTACATCTAATTCACTCAGCCGGGCTGAGCGGACTCATTACAGCCGCCAAATGATTCTCGATGAGGTGGGTCTTGACGGTCAGCAGGTCTTAAAAGCCGCCCGTGTGCTGGTGGTGGGCGCCGGAGGTCTGGGTGCCCCTGTGCTCTCATATCTGGGCGCTGCCGGTGTGGGGACACTGGGAGTAGTTGAATTCGATAACATAGAGCCGAGTAATTTGCACAGGCAGGTGCTTTTTAGTTCCCAGGACATCGGCCGCAGTAAGCTAGACGTAGCTTGTGAAAGAATCCACGCACTGAATCCCCATATAGCCCTAAACAAATTTGCCACACGACTGAAGCTGGAAAATGCACGCGATATTTTTAGCGGCTATGATGTGGTGGTGGATGCCACAGATAATTTCACCAGCCGCTATTTGATCAATGACACCTGCGTTTTGTTGGGCAAGCCTAATGTCAGCGCCTCTATTTTTCGTTACGAAGGCCAGTTATCCGTATTCTGGCCTAGTCGCGGCCCCTGCTATCGCTGCCTGTTTCCGGAGCCGCCACCGGAGGAGCTGGCCCCCTCCTGTGCGGAGGGGGGCGTACTCGGGGTATTGCCCGGCATTGTAGGCTCATTGCAGGCGAACGAGGCGCTAAAACTCCTACTGGGATACGGAGATCCGCTCATTGGCCGCATGCTGAGCATCGATGCAATGAATGTACAGTTTGCGGACTATGAAATAGTGGCAGATGAACGCTGCCCGATTTGCTCGGAGGGAGCGAAACATGGAGGCACTTCCGCCTATGAAGCACTATGGGTCACTAGAGATCGAGATGAGAACAAAGAGGCGGTACCGATTATCACCGTGTCATCTTTGAAAGGGTTATTCCATAAGCGTGAGCCGATCACTCTTGTGGATGTGCGCAGTTCGAAGGAAACTACTTTGGGGAAGATAGCTGATCCCCATCTCCTCACTCTCGATGACTTGCCGAAAGCTATGGATCGGCTGCCACGGGATGGACGACTTGTCTGCTATTGCCAGAGTGGCAGACGCTCAGCAAAAGCGGTATCTCTTCTGCAGCAGCATGGTTTTGACAATGTAGCCAGCCTGGATGGGGGGTTCGACGCCTGGAGTCTGGCCTTGGAAAGCGAGAACTAACAGCTCCACTATCAACGGTGTCCGGCTGAAAAAGAGTTTAACGCGATAAAATTCCAGCACTGACACGTATATTTGGCCTCATAAGCGCGCGTGCAAAAGATATTTAAACTTTTTTCAGTCGGCGCGCAGTACCGTCCAGGGCACCAGTTTCGCTGCGATACAGCAGGACAGAAAATACATAAAAAACACGAAAAAGTACTTGACATGGCCATCCAGGTGCGCGACGCGATCCCTGTATGTGTATTAGTTCAGACCAAATCTGACACATCTCCTTGAAAAGGGGGGGTTTACCGGTTTTGATGAAGGTGACGAAACCTGAAACCAAAACCAAGGATAAACCCCATGATCCATACT
>NZ_JAVAMR010000050.1:0-23239 GCF_030731025.1 Microbulbifer sp. 2205BS26-8
GGCCACCAGCGGTGGCAGGAGGTATAACTGGCGAACAGGTCCATCTGCTGGTCCTTAATGCGATTCTCCATATCGCCGCGGGCATAGTAGAGCTTCCGATAGAGTTCTTCACCGTCCCCTTCCAGGTTGGTGGTGATGAAACGAGGGTTGGGGCCGCCGCGGGTATATTCTGCCTTGCCAATAATCCGTTGCTCCTGCTTCCAGGTGCCAGCGGCATACTGGCAACTCTTGAACAAGCTGAACTTGAGCGCACTATTGTTGGACCAACGCCTTGCCAACGGCATCTGGGTCGCCATCCGGGCGCTCCACCATGCTCTCTATACTGTCATTTGCGTCAACGAGTGATGCATCCAAAATGAGCTTCTTACCAGTTACAAAACCAGCCTCAACCCATTGATCAATACAGTGTTCAAAGACTCGCTGGAATGTTTGTTCTCTAAAACGCTGGCGGATTCTGGTCAGTGATGCGTGGTCAGGCATTTGATCGCCGAGATTAAGCTTGCAGAACCAGCGGTACGCCAAGTTCAAATTGATGTCTTCGCAGAGCTTTCGGTCAGATTTGATTCCGTACAAATAGCCAATAATCTGCATCCGAAAGAACAGTGCCGGATCAATTGAAGCTCGACCATTGTCGGGGCAGTACAATGGTGACGTCAGGTCATAGATAAACCAAGATCCAATACGGCGTCGATTTTACGCAGAAGGTGATTCTGCGGTACGAAATCGTCGAGGTTGACCGTGTGAAACAACTCTGGCTGAAACTGAGTGCGTCCCTGCATGACTGTCCCCTCCAGTCGGCCCCAGAAATATTATCCGAAACCGAACCCGCTAAAGCAAGGAGTTCAGGACTTTTTCAACAACCCGTCTGAATTACTACATATCGGAAACCCTATCGCTTTCCGCCGGCGTCCCCCTTTTTCATTACTGTGGCGAAATCACCATTGTGGTGATCGAGGCCGCGGGTAGTGTTTCTACAAGAGTATCGCTATTTCCTGCGGAGATCGACGCTGCACCAAGTTGCGCGTGCTGTTCAGTTTTAGACGTCCGAAAGCGAGTTACAGTAAATCCGTTTTCATTTGCGTATCCAAAGCCAGACAGGTCAAAAGTCACGGACTTTTCTGTACTTCCGTCATTATAGGAAACGATCGTCAGGGTATCGTTCTCGCTATCAAAGCTCGCCACGGACTTGCTGTGACCACTGTCGATAATGCCAGAACCAGGCTTCAGGTGTCGGGAATACTGCATCATTCCATAGTATGCGCGAGAATACAGCAGCGGCGTGTTTTCATCGCTATAGCTCGCCAGGATCAATCCCCAGCTGTTGTTGCCTTCATCGGTTCTGTCCTTGTCTTCAATGGCATCCCAATACACCCACCCATTCGGGCGTAGATAGTTCAAGTCATCGGTAATCCGCTTCGCTATGGACAGAGAGGTTGCCATATCTCCGTGGTCACCAAAGGCTGGGTTTCCTGCAGAGTCATTGACGATGCCGGTGCCCGTGCCGAATTCACTTACCCACAACTGCTTCCTTTCCGTTGTTGCCAGTTTTTGGAGAGATGCCAGGGTTCCATGGTCATTGGCCGGCTCCATCCAGTTGTAGGTGTGTGTGTTAATACGGTAAAGCGCGTCCCGCTGTGACTGGGAGTATGAGTTGTAATTGCTGATGGTCCAGTTGGTGTGGTTGGCTTCCGATGCCGCAATTTTTGCGTTGACGCCTTTTGCGGTAAATGCAGCATGCACTTCCTCGATCAGTGCTCCTTGTTGCGTTTCTGAGAGCGCAGTGCCCTGGTGATCAGCACCATTTGCACTCCACCAGCTGGCGTTTGGCTCGTTCATTGGTGCCACGGTGTCGAAGCCGAGTTCTTTGTTCTCGAACCACTTGGCGATAGTGGCCATGTAGTCTGCAAAATCGTCAAATGTATCTTCGTCAATATTGGCTGCACTGCCGCTATCCGACCCATTGATACAACCGTTGATGGTCATCCAGTGGGGCGGTGAGCTGAAGAACGCTTCGGTGTGTTCGATGTTATAGGTTTTCAGTGCCTTCTCGTAGAAATAGTACTGGCCCTCGTCGGCAGCCGTCTCAGCATTGGGGATTATATTGCCGTTGACATCCACATAGGCGGCATCGGTTGGCGATCCCGGTCGCATCACCAGGCAGTCGCTATTCGGGGCGTGATTGCCTGCGCTTACCAAGAAGCGCGCAATGTTGAAGCCCAAGCCATTGGTCGGGCTAAACAGATTTTCGACCAGGGTATCACGTTTGGATGCCCACTTTCCGGTAATTGTCGCGCCCCAGGCCAGGGAAGTACCGAATCCATCGAAATTCGCTACCTTGATACTGCTTTTATCAACGGTATGAACTGATTTCGGCAATGCTAGTGCCTGGCTCTCGGTCTCACTGCACCCAAACTGAGCAAACGTACCGGTATTCCCATCATAATCAAGACATTGGCCCGTCGCCACACTTTCAAGGCGATATTGACCCGTGGAAAAATTTTGAATGTCCAGCTTCCATTTGAAGCCGCTGTCTGCCAAGTCGCAGCCATTTTTCATGGCGACTGAGGCGCCCGAGGCACTGGCTTTCAGACACAGATTTGTCTCTGCATTTTTAAGTTTGAAGAGGCCGGCCTCGGCACCGGATAGTTCGATTAATTCCCAGTCTGCACCAGTAGGTTGGTTGCAAGACTGGCGAAGGACATCATTATTTGCAGAGTTGCTGTCAGCAATGCAGAAGTTGCTTCCACCTTGTACGAGGTTGACCGCATTGTTCGTCGGCCTGAAGCGCCACAGCTGATTATCGCTGTCGCCCTGCGCGGGCTTGTCCCATTGGATCAAAGAGGCATTTTCGGAGGTCAACCAGCTGTCGATGCTTAAATACTTGGCGCTATGGTGATTCTTCAGCCTAAAGAGGTTGCCGCTGGCCTCGATATGCCAGCGTTGGTTGGCACTGGCATTCGGCGCGGCAGGGCATTCCCATAGGACGATATTGGCGCCATTGGATTGCGCCCAGTTCTCTACCGTCAAACATTTCTTGCTGTTTGAAGGCTTGATCAGGTATTCGTCCACCAAGCCGTATGGGGCAAGGCTGACCATTTCCAGGGCCTGGTCAGCGGCGTCTTCACTACAGGCACGCTGTACGATGTCCGCATTGTTGTCGACAGAGGCGTTCTGGACAGAAATACATTGATCGTTCCATTTGGAGACGGCGTGTAGGCGGTCGGCAACAAGCTCGCTGGCGGCACCCACGTGCCAGAGTTGGTGGTCTCTATCGTGGGTAGTGGCTTTTGCATACTGAACAATGGATGCGTTATCACCGGCAGATGCATTGAGGATGGTCAAGTGCTTTCCGCTGCTGGCATTTTTTACGTAGACGAAGCCACTATTTGCGCTTTCGTTCGGGGACTCAAGTAGCCACCGCTGGTTTGCCGAGGGTGAGCTTGTGGATGAGCATTGCCAGAGAAGAATATTGGCGTTATCTGCGTTTGACCAGTCGTCGACACTCAGGCATTCGCTGGTCCCGCTAAGCTGGAGAAAATATTGGTTCGGATAGCTAGCGACAGAGAGGTCGACCAGAGTAATTGAATCTCTGCTATCTCCACAGCTGTCCTGTACAACGTTTGTGCCGTTCGATGCGGCGGCCCCTTCAGCAACAATGCATTTGGCGCTGAGTTTAGACTCAAAGCGCAGCGTCGCGCTTGCACTGGACTCTTGTGCATACATACAACCCGTCAGGATACTTGCCGCTACAGCGGCCGAGCTGTGCGGTAAAAATGATAGAATCTCTCTCTTGTTCATCATCGACGTCTCCCTTTTTTAGATTATTGGTTTGACTGTGCGTTGGAGTTGAACATCGCTCTTGATGAGGACAGGCTGGTATGTTGATGCCTACACATTGGTGTCTGTGTATGTGCCGTACACAACAGAATTTTGTGGGATACGCGAGTTCTCGTTGCACCAAATGCTCGCCTCAGTCGGGAATATGGTTACACAGTCGAGGACCGGTCATCAACAAAAAGTAATATTTATTTGTTTGGTGTTGGGTGTCCGAGGCTGTGCTTCCCGGGTGAGCTTTACAGCTTAAAGAATAAAGTCTTTATATATTAGTCAGTTAGATTGATAAATTGGATGTCGATCGGGGGTTGGTGCGGCCATTAGGAGTGTGCATATTTTGTGCACCAAGTTCGCCCTTCAATAAATAATATATAATTTGGGTGTTAGGCGCGAGTTGCCATGTTGCAGCTCGTGAGTTTCAGGTGTTTTGCGCAGATCCAGGACTGGTTGCCGAGGTGCAGGGGCGCCTGAGTGGCGGAATCAGGCGGGAGGAGTGCCGCTTGTATGGGCGCTATATCAGGAGGGTGTCTTTGTGGGCTTCTTTGATCAGTTTCAGGGCGCCAGATAGCAAAATCTTCATTTCCGCGTAGGCGGCGTCAGCGTCGCGGATCAAAATAAAATCGAGCACTTTTTTGTGATCCGCGACATTCGCGGTGCGAACCCCTTTGAGCTCATTGGTGACGTGAATACTGATCGTCAGCGCGGTGCGGACTAGTTCTTCTAGCTGAATAAAAAAGCGGTTATTGCTCGCTTCCAGAATGGCGGTGTGAAACTGGATATCAGGCTCGAGAGGGTCGTCTTGCCGCTCCTCAGCCGCTTTCATGCGTTCAAGCGCATGCAGTATTTTGGCGATCTGGTCTTTATTCGCTCGCTCCGCTGCGTAAGCGGCTGCCTGCGGCTCAATAGACAGGCGAATTTCCATAAACTCCTGAAGCAGTGCCAGAGAAGGCTTGCTTTCAAGTAGCCATCTTAAGATATCGGGGTCGAGCAGGCTCCAGTGTTCTTCGGGGCTGATATCGGTCCCTTTGCGCTGGCGTGAATGCAAAAGCCCCTTAGAGGTGAGCATTTTAACCGCTTCACGTAGCACACTGCGGCTCGCGTCAAAGCGAGCGCACAGCTCTGACTCCACCGGAAAACGGTCATTGGCATACTTGCCGGCAACAATTTCCTTGCCCAGCGTGTCCAGGATGGATTGCGTTAAATTGAATTTTTTCTGCGTCATACCACTCAAGGTATCCCGTGTATGCCTAACCTGAAAAGTGAATTGAATCCCCCGGGTTTGTCGGAGGCAATTTGATTTGAGTCATGCCGCTTGGGCAGACTCGGTTTGTTGATAATACAGGTTTTCGTATTCAGCTGGAGGCATATCGCCAATTGGCCCAAGAATGCGGCGATGGTTAAACCAGTCGACCCAGGTCAAGGTTGCAAGTTCAACCTCATCCAGTCCTTTCCAGGGACCTGCCCTGTGGATGACCTCCGCCTTGAATAAACCGTTGATAGTTTCTGCCAGTGCGTTGTCGTAGGAGTCGCCGACACTGCCGACTGACATATGGAAACCCGCCTCACTAAGCCGCTCGGTATATCGAATCGACAGATACTGACTACCTCGATCACTGTGATGGGTAACGCCACGGGGCTTACCTCGTGCCCAGAGTGCCTGCTCCAGAGCATCAAGCACAATGTCGGTTTGAAGGCTCTTTAATACGCGCCAGCCAACGATGTAGCGGGAGAATACGTCGACAACGAATGCGACATAAACAAAACCAGACCAAGTTGCGACATAGGTTATGTCGGCCACCCAAAGCTGGTTGGGGCGTTCTGCCGTAAACTCGCGATTCACCAGATCCAGCGGCTTGTTGGCCAGCCCATCCGGGATAGTCGTAACGCAACGTTTGCCTCTTCGAACACCTTCCAATTGCAGTACCTTCATCAGCCGTTCAACTGTGCAGCGGGCGACCTTTACGTCCTCGCGGTTAAGCTGCTTCCAGACCTTGCGTGCACCATAGGCGCGGTGGTTTTCTTCGTAGACCCGCTGGATCTCAGGCTTCAGCTCATCGTCACGTTGAGCGCGCGCACAGCGTTGCTCTGGATTGGCCTGTAGATGCTTGCAGCGGTAGAAGGTCGACGGTGCAATCGGCAGAACCTCACAGATTGACTCGACACCGTGCGCCTCACGCTCCTGGTCAATGAATGCCACCATTACTTCGGTTTGCGGTCGAGCTCCGCCTGGGCGAAAAAAGCGGCAGCCTTGCGCAAGATCTCGTTAGCGCGCTTCAGCTCTTTGAGGCGGGCTGCGTCACCACTAGTGGTGCCGGGCTTAGTGCCGTTGTCGACTTCCATCTCGTTGATCCATGATCGTAGGGCCTCAAGTGTACAGCCGATCACTGCGTGTTCCCGTACTTCGGGGGAGTATCCAGGTCGTTTGCTCATTGGCTAATTCTCTCAGGAAAGTTAGCCTCCGAGAAACCCGGGGGGATTCAAATACAGTTTCGGGCTTAATTTGGTCTGAAATCTAAGGGCGCCCAAGTTAATCTGCTGAATTAGGGCCTGTCGAAGTATAGAGATATTCCGCATTAGCGACCTTATATATATGATATTAATTCCTTGGTGATCCTTTCGAGTATTGAAGTTTGCGGTATCGTAGCCCGGCAAATGCACGCGGAGTGGTCGCTTTCTCTGCAATTGGCTTGTGCGTTGAAAATATGTGCTATTTTGGGCGGATCCTACTTCGCGACGAGAATGATTTACCCGTGTGACCTACTTGAGGAAGCCCTGCATACGACAAAATAAATCATACTTATTTGTTGAGTGTTTTCAGCATTAGTAATATTATGTCCTCCAAGTGATGATAAATTAGCCATTTAAACTGTCGAGAGGCCTGTGTTCGGGTGCTCACGATTGCTGGAGCTTGGCCTCCAAGCTACCTCGCGGCTCTGGTGACTTTCGCAAAATTAAAAAGATAAAAATGAGGGAAAATGATGAGCGATGCCGCTGATATCGGGCGCAACCGCTACCTCTGGCTGATATGCCTGGTTGCCGCCATGGGGGGATTCCTGTTCGGTTATGACTGGGTTGTGATCGGTGGGGCCAAACCATTCTATGAGCCGTATTTTGGCTTAAGTGAACCCGGGCAGGAGTGGATGGCCGGCTGGGCGATCAGTTCGGCGCTGGTTGGTTGCCTGGGTGGGGCCCTGTCGGCCGGTGCTCTTGGTAGCCGCTACGGGCGCAAGCGACTCTTGATGCTTGCGGCTTTGTTGTTCGCAATCTCCGCAATCCTGACTGCGGTGGCCTCTGATATGAATACCTTCATTGTCGCCCGCATACTTGGCGGCATCGGCATCGGTTTGGCCTCGGGAATTTCGCCGATGTATCTGGCAGAGGTCACGCCAGCCGAACGGCGCGGACGCATGGTCTCAATCAATCAAATGACCATCGTTGTGGGTGTCCTCGCTGCGCAGCTGGCGAATCTCGCGATCTATAACCTTTCTCCCGTGGAGCCGCAGGCTGGTGCTTCGGAGATTCTTGCCTCCTGGAATGGCCAGGTCGGTTGGCGCTGGATGTTTGCCGCCGAAGCTTTGCCCGCCCTTCTGTTTTTAATTCTCGCAACGCTGATTCCGGAGTCTCCCCGCTGGCTGATCAAGGAAGGCCGTGATGCCGAGGGGCTAGCTGTGCTCGAAAAAATCAGCGGCAAAGCATATGCGGATCGCGAAGTTGAAAGTATCAGGTCAAGCCTGGGTGAGGTCTCGGAAAAGAGTGAGCTGTCGAGCTTGCGGGAGCCCAAGTTGAAGTTGATCGTATGCTTGGGGGTATTTCTGGCCGTGCTTCAGCAGTGGTCCGGGATCAACGTCATCTTTAATTACGCCGATGAAGTCTTCAAGGCGGCGGGTTACGACGTAAGTGTTCTGATGATGAATATCGTGATCACCGGCATGGTGAATCTGGTGTTTACATTGGTGGCAATAAAAACCGTGGATCGCTGGGGGCGCCGCCCGTTAATGCTGCTGGGATCTGGAGGTCTGGCAGTCATCTATGCGCTGATGGGGGCCTGCTATTTCTTCGAGGTACAGGGCGTTGGTGTTCTGCTGGTTATTCTGCTTGCCATCGCCTGTTATGCAATGACTCTGGCTCCGGTTACCTGGGTGTTATTGAGTGAATTGTTTCCCAATCGTGTGCGTAGCATGGCGATGGGCTTGTCTGTTGCCGCGTTGTGGGTGGCGAGCTTTTTGCTCACCTACAGCTTCAAGCCGATCAACAGCGGCTTGGGTGCTGCTGGGACGTTTTGGCTATATGGCCTTATCTGCACGATAGGCTTCCTTATCATATTCGCACGGTTGCCGGAGACGAAAGGGAAATCTTTGGAAGAGATTGAGCGTGAGCTTATGGCCGGAGATAGTGATAAGCGCGGGAGTTCCGACTCCGTGGAAGCGTCACAGTGTGCGGTCGATTAAGGAGAGGTGAGTGTGAAATCAATAAATGCGCTGAAACAAATAGCTGTATTGCTCTCAGTGTTTCTGAGTGCTGCAGTACAGTCAGAAACCATAGAGCTTTCAGGGGAGTGGACTTACCAGCTGGACCGGGAGAATGTTGGTGTCGAAAAGAAGTGGTACCTGCAGAATTTCACCAAGACACTGCAATTTCCGGGCACGCTCGATGAGAACAAAATTGGGGATCCGGTAGAACATAAAATCGAGATGACCAAGGAGGGCGTGAAAGAGCTGGCTCGCTACTATGAGTACACTGGCGCTGCCTGGTACCAGAAGAAAATTAAAGTACCCCGTGATTGGAAGGGGAAGTCCGTCGACCTTCTGTTGGAGCGAGTGCTTTGGCAATCAAAGCTGTGGGTGAATGGCCGCTACGTGGCGATGCAGGATTCACTTTCCGCACCTCATAAATTTGATCTGTCCGAGTATATCAAGCCAGGAAAAGTAAATACATTGACGGTGCGTATTGATAACTCCTATATCCATGATGTGAGTCAGGTGTGGGGTTTCTATGGTGCGCATGCCTATACCAACGGCACGCAAACTATCTGGAACGGTATTGTTGGCGACATGGAGCTGACTGCGCGTGAAGCAGTCTGGGTCCAGGATGTTCAAATTTACACAAATCAGGCCGATAAAAAGCTGAGCGTCAATCTGACCTTGGCAAACACATCAGGTGCCGAGGTTTGGTCTGACCTCGCTCTGGAGATTCAAGATTCCAATGGCGTGGCGCTTGCGCCAGCGTCTCATTCTCGGAAAAAGCTTTCAAAAGACGTCAATCACCTGTCTATCGAACTGCCAATGGTAGAGCAGATGAAACTGTGGGACGAGTTTGACCCTAACCTGTACCGGCTGCATGTTGTGGCATCTACGAAAAGCGAAAAGCGCAGCGCGCGAGACGAATCCGTAGCAACTTTTGGTGTGCGCGACTTCTCCGCCCAGGGCACGCAATTTGCGATCAACGGCCGAAAAACATTCCTGCGCGGTACACTGGAGTGTGCGATTTTCCCGAACATCGGATACCCGCCAACGGACGTAGAGAGCTGGCTGAAACTGTACGGTACCGCGAAAGAATGGGGCTTCAACCACATCCGCTATCACTCCTATACGCCACCGAAAGCCGCTTTCGAAGCTGCGGATCAGCTCGGTATGTACCTGCAGATCGAGCTGCCATTGTGGAAGCGGAATATTGGCGAGGAGAACACCGAAAGTCGTGATCAGTATCTGCTGGAAGAGGCGGATCATATTATTGACACCTACGGCAATCACCCATCATTTGTACTGATGGCGATGGGCAATGAACTCGAAGGCGTTGACGCGGATCTGGGGCCGATGCACCGGATCGTCGAGCACCTCCAAAAGCGCGATAATCGCCATCTCTATACCACAACGAGCTTCTCATTTACCAGTGGCCGCGCCCCCGAACCTGTTGACGAGTTCTTTGTAACCCAATACACGGACCAAGGCCGGAAGTGGGTGCGTGGTCAACGGGATTACGGTGAGCTGAGGCCGGGTTCTACGCACAACTATAGTGGTGCCATTGAGGGAGTCGAGCTTCCACTGCTCTCCCATGAAATCGGCCAGTATGCCGTGTATCCGAACTTGCGTGAGATTCCGAAATATACTGGTGTGACGCGTCCAGTTGCTTTCGAGGCGATCCAGAAAGACTTGAAAGAAAAAGGATTGCTTGATCAGGCGGACGACTTCACACATGGCTCCGGCCATATGGCGGCATACCTGTATCGCGCCGAAGTCGAATCTGCGTTGCGCACCCCCGGTTTTGCCGGCTTCCAGTTCCTGTCGCTATCCGATTTCCCAGGCCAGAGTACCGCGACGATTGGTTTGCTGGATGCATTCTGGGATTCTAAAGGGTTTATTGAGGCGGAAGAATTTACCCGATTCAACGCGCCGACCGTGCCCTTGCTGCGTACCGAAAAATATGTGTACACCAACAATGAGCACTTCGCCGGTGATATCACGCTTTCGCACTTCGGCCGCGAACCGTTGCAGAACGTCAGCCTGAGCTGGAAGGTCACGGATACGAATGGCGACATCCTGTTTAGCGGGAAGACCGTGCCGCAGGATATTTCTCTTGGTAATGATGGTGCCAGCCTGGGTGATGTCACTTTTCCACTGCAGTCATTCTCCAAGCCTGTGCAACTCAATATCGAAGTTGGCTCAGCGGATCTTGATATCGCCAACGATTGGAACATCTGGGTTTACCCGCAGCAGAATGCTACGGAGACTGGGGAAGGCCTGCCGCAATACGAAGGCATTCTCGTCACCCGTAACCTGGATGAAAAAGCACAGAAGGTGCTGGATGACGGCGGTAAAGTTCTGATGCTGCCGACCGAGTACTATCAGAAAGACAGTGCGGTTAAAGGTTCATTCCTTCCTGTATTTTGGAGTCCGGTGCATTTTCCGACGAATACCCCAATGGGAATTATCGCAGATACCCAGCATCCTGCCCTGACAGAGTTCCCTACTGGGAAATTTGCTGACTGGCAGTGGTGGGAACTGTTGAATAATGCCGCCGCTATCAATCTTGATGCACTTTCGGTCACACCAACGCCAATTGTTCAGATGATTCCGAACTTCTTTAACAACAGCATGAACGCTTACGTTTTCGAGGCGGAAGTATCCAAAGGGAAGCTGTTGGTACTGTCAATGGATGTTGAAACTGACCTGGATCAACGTCCGGTAGCCCGCCAGCTGAAGAGCAGCATCCTGAGCTATATGCAGGGTTCTTCATTCCAGCCCGAGGTGAGAATCACCGTGCAAGACGCTGCATCCCTGGTCCTGTCTGAGCCTCGGGAGACCGGCCTGGCTGAACGCCAGCGTGGTCCGGAGTAACGCTGCAATAATGATTCTATGTGTGGTGGGGACGCGCGCTCGCTTCCCCATCGATATTGAAAGTATTAATGCATTCCCGTCAGTGCCGAAGTCTTGGAAAGAGGCATGAAAACACATCAACTTGAATTGACTCACGCAGTCAGTGTTCAAAATACCCTTGGTGAGGGTGTTCTTTGGGACGTCGAACAGCAGGCTGCCTGGTGGACAGATATCGAAGGCCAGAGCCTTTACCGCTTTTCATTGTCAGATGAGCGCCTGCAATCCTGGGCCTGCCCGCAACGAGTAGGATGTATTGGGCTTACCGGAGGTGGCAGACAGCTGCTTGCCGGATTTGAAAGCGGAATCGCGATATTCGATCCCTACTCCGGTGCCGTCGAATGGCTGGAAAAGCCGGAAATCGGTAATCCAGGCAATCGCTTCAATGACGGCCGCATGGATCGGCAGGGAAGGTTCTGGGCCGGTACTATGGTCGAGGATGAAGCGAAAAGTACACAGCTTGGCGCGCTCTATTGCCTGGATGTGGAAGGACAGTGCGATACTCGATTGAGGGATATTCATATCTCTAACGGACTTTGTTGGAGTCCCGATTCCAAGGTTATGTATCACACGGACACCCCCTCACAGGTAATCAAGGCCTACGATTTTGACCCGGAAACCGGGAACGTGGGCAAGGGCCAGGCATTCGCGACTACGGAACCCGGGTGTTTTCCTGACGGTGCCTGCGTCGATCGAGATGGCTATCTCTACAGCGCCGAGTGGGGTGGGTCCCGAGTAGTACGTTACGCGCCGGACGGCTCCGTCGACGGTATTATTCCCGTGCCTGTGAGCCAGCCTACCTGCGTCACCTTTGGTGGCGAAAACTTGGATATGCTGTTTGTTACCACTGCCAGCTACGGGTTGAGTTCGGAGCAGTTGTCCGAAGAAGCGCATGCCGGAGACTTACTGGTCTTCAAAACCCCGTTTGCGGGTTTAGCCGAACCAACATTTGGAAATTATTCCGAAGCAGAAATTTCGAGTTAACAGTAAAGAGCGCACCGCCTGTTTAGGCCTATGGAAATTCTGCCGGGTTAATAATGACTCCTATATTCGGTATTTTGACGTTACCATGCTGCACAGGCAAAAAGTGTTCAATAATTTCGAATAACGCTTTTGTAATTTCCATAAGCGCGAATTATAACAAACTTTGTGTAGACAGGCCGTAGGGCAAATTCGGATGTAATCCCGTTGCTCGCCGGATCACGTGGTGGCCTGGGAGTAGTTTGATTTTCCGTCCTCCCCGTTAGGCGCGCAAAGGCCGCACTCAAAGATTGATGCGTCTGTTGATGACTGCGCGAAGAAACTCCGCATTCATAGCGAAAAGTTCGCTCTTCAGTTCGACAAATTGAATGGGTGGATAGAGTCATTTCGGGTTGAGGGGTAGGAGCTGTTGCTGCGCGGCCTCAGGCCTAACCTGTGGCGGGCGCCTGACAACGATGCCGCCTGGATGTTGCAGGATCAAACGTGGAAGAGTACAGGTGGAGATGCCAAGTTACGAGAATTTCGATTCTCTGAGGGCAGCGGTGGTGCTCTGATAGTGAATACCGTGCATCGGCTCGGGGGCAATGTTACCGATTTCTCTACTGAATATTGGGTGCGCGGAACCGGCGAGATTCTGGTCAATGCCCATTTGAATCCTTTACTCGAAGCCTTGCCTGTTCTCCCGCGCGTCGGAATGAACCTTGTTCTCCCTGGCGAATTCAAGCAGCTTGAATGGTTTGGTCGTGGCCCTCATGAGAATTACGAAGACCCCGCAAGTCGGGCGCACCTATCGGCCACTATCAATCTCGCGTAGATGCGCAATACCACGACTATTCCAGGCTGCAAGAGACCGGCAATAAGACCGACGTGCGTTGGATGTCATTCACCGACAAAAGAGGTTCGGAGCTGAGTATTAGAGGGGTGCCGCAGCTAAGCATGACGGCGCTACCGGTGTTGCAGAGTGATTTGGAGCATGACCGAACCGCACTCCACCTTCATGGCCAGGAGGTGAAGCCGGAGGACCTGGTCAGTGTGAATATCGATTGGAGACAGATGTGTGTTGGAGGCGATAACTCCTGGGGGCGAAACCTCTGGACAAGTATCTGATTCCTGTCGCTCCCTATGGTTATTCCTTCTGGATGACTCCACTTTGCCCGATAGTCCACTTGCCCACGGTCTCTGATGGGTGATTCTCTGATTGCGGGTCCTCATAAGTAACGAAAATAAAGCATATAAAAATGCTGGTGGGCAATGGTGCGTGCCCTGGCTCCTGTGGCTGTTTGGTCAGCTTTTAGTCTGGATTCCTATCCGTATAGTCAGTGAAGGGACGTAAAGTGGGAATGTTCCTTGCCGGCGATGGGGAGTTTGGGCTACAACGCACTGCTATGAGTCTCAATAAAATATGATATTTTATTGTAATAAATATGATTTTAATGCTACCTTCGGTGATGCGGTAATCAAAAGTACATTAATAATTCCGTTGAGGGAGAGAAAATGTCTTATAAGAAGGTGGGCTTGGAGCTCGGAAAGGAGAGTATTCTGGCTCTGGCAATTTCCGGCGTGTTGATGCCCATGGGCACAGTGAGCGCGCAAGAGGCCCAGGAAGGGTCAGAGACCCTGGAAGAAGTTACAGTCATTGGCAGTATCAGAGCGAGCCTCAAGAAGGCTATGGACATTAAGCGCGATGCATCGGTTGTTGTGGATGCAATTGCGGCAGAGGACCTTGGTAAGTTCCCGGACCAGAATGTGGCGGAGTCCCTTCAGCGCATTTCAGGTGTTGCCATCGACCGCAGCGGCGGTGAAGGTCAATTTGTCTCCGTGCGCGGATTCGGCCCGGAGTTCAATACCACACTGCTGAATGGACGTACCGTTGCGACAGAAAACTCCGGGCGCCAATTCGCTTTTGATACCCTTGCCTCCGAGGTTATCTCCGGCGCTGAAGTCTATAAAAGTCCGCTGCCTTCTATGCAGGAAGGTGGTATCGGTGCAACCGTCAATCTGGTGACTGCCAAGCCGCTCGACATCGGTGACTTCAAGGCCGCTGCCAGCGTAAAAGGGCAATATGACGATCTGTCGGGTGAGAGCAGGCCGCAGTTTTCCAGTCTTATAAGCAATACCTTTGATCTCGAATTTGGTGCTCTCGGTGTCATGGCATCTGTTTCCTATCAGGAGCGTCTGGGCTATTCAGAGTTCCTGGAGTCCGGTGGTTGGCATCAGGTGGACGGCGTTCCACTGGCGGAAGGTGGCGCGCAGGACGGCGTATATGTGCCTCGCTCTATCGCATTCTCGGTTACCGAAGAAGATCGCAAGCGAATGGGCGGTAATTTTGTATTGCAGTTTGCACCAAACGACGATCTGACTTTGACTGCAGACGCGCTTTACTCCAAGTTTGAAGTCGACTCGATTAAATACCAGGCCAGTAACTGGCTTATCCCTTCCGCGATCGCAAACGCGACCATTGGGGAAAACAATTCAATTCGCGATTTCGATATTGCACAAGATAGCTTGCAATCAACGAGTCTCGTAAGCCACACCATCAATCGCCCTACCGAAACGGTCATGCTAGGCTTCAATGCAGACTGGCAGGTGAACGACAAGCTCTCTGTTGTCTTCGACGCCTCTTCCTCTAATGCAAGCCTGGATAATGGCGGTAACAACGCCTGGGTGGCCCTGGATAACTTTATCGGCCAAGGGGATTATTCGGAAACACCGTCGTTCACCATTGATGGTGACAACTGGCAAATGCGCAATGGCGAATACATGGCGGATCCCAATTTCCCGCGTTCCCACGGTGCCGTTTACCAGGGCAGCAAAATTGAAGATGATATCCTCGAGGTTAAGTTCGATGCCGAATACTTGATCGAGCGTGGGGTGCTGCAATCTGTAGAGTTTGGCGCATTCAGCTCGGATCGAACAAAGGCAAACTCCTGGATTCGCAGTCCCAACGATATGATTAACGCCTACTGGGGGCGTCGTGAAGTTATTATTCCCGAGGAGCTCCTCACTCTTCGCAGTGATGACGACCTTCTGGGTAATATCAACCACGGCATGCCGACGGCCTGGCTGATTGCTGATCCAAAAGAGATCATGGCGTTCTACGAAACCGAGGAAGCTGCACTCGCAAATGCCTCGAATACGGAAGCGACTCTGGAAGCCATTGAAAATGGTGGTTTTGCACCGGTCAAATACCCTGACTCCTACGAGCTGAACGAAAGAGTCGCGTCTGCGTACTTCGTGGCAAATCTCGAGGGTATGGTGGCTGACGTACCCTGGGCTGCGAATATTGGTGTGCGCTACGCGAAAACTGATCTTACCTCCGAGGGCAACCAAACAATTTACCTCTCAATTGAAGAAAATCCGATTAGTCCGGATGTTTTCAACATCGAGACCAGTAACACTCCCCAGCCGATCAGTGAAGCAAGCAGCTATAACAACCTGCTACCAATGATGAATGTTCGGTTTGATCTGACAGAAGAGGTCGTGGCTCGACTGGGCTTCTCCCAGTCTCTCTCGCGCCCGACATTGTCGCAGCTGGCGCCGGCGGTTTCCTACAGTCTGCGACCCGACTCTCTGACCGGATCGGGTAACAACCCGCAACTCCAGCCGACACTCTCAACTAACTACGACATGTCGTTGGAGTGGTACCCGAGTGACGGCAGCTTCCTTGGCTTTGCCGCCTATAAAAAGGATCTGGATGATTTTGTTACCGTTCTTCAAGCGGACGAAACCTTGCTGGGTCGCACCGTACGTGTAGCCCGCCCGAGAAACGGCGAAGAAGCCACCGTTGATGGATGGGAGCTGTCTGGCCAGTATATGTTCGACTTCCTGCCCGGGATCTGGAACGGCCTCGGGGTCCAGGCAAACATGACTTCTGTCAAAAGTGATACGCCACTGCTGGCTGGTCTGGGTGACTTCTATAATGTGATCGGCTTTTACGAGAAGGGCGATATTCAGTTCCGGGTTGCCTACAATTTCCGCGAGAAGTTCCTGCGGCAGCAGGTCGGTATGCTTGGTGAGCCAGAATATACTGATGACTATGGCCAGTGGGATATCAGTGGTAGTTACGATATCAACGATACCCTCACAGTTTTCTTCGAAGGTGTCAATGTCACCAATGAGGTTACTCATCAATGGGGACGTTACGACAACCAATTGTTGCAAGTTACCGATACCGGTGCCCGCTACTCAATTGGTCTGAGAGCGACCTTCTAATCTCCTTGGCACTATGAATCCTTGCTAGCAGCAGGTATGAATGTGGATAAAAAACTTAGTGGCAAAATTGCATTAATCACCGGTGCTGCACAGGGGATTGGTGCGGCTATTGCCAAGTGCTTTGCCCGATCCGGTGCAGACCTGAGTTTGTTGGATCTGAAGGAGCAACAAGTCCGGGAATTTGCCGATTCTCTAGCGCAGAATGAGGGCGTTCGAGCATTGCCGCTTGCGGTAGATGTTTCTAGTAAACAACAAGTCATCGCTGCGGTCAGTAAGGCAGTTGCACACTTTGGTCGCATCGATATCTTGATCAATAACGCCGGTGTCAATGTGTTCTCTGACCCCATCGATCTTAAACAGGAAGACTGGGAGGGATGCCTTGGGGTTGACCTCAGTGGCACATGGCACTGCTGCCAGGCGGTGCTGCCTGTCATGCTCGATAATCAATATGGCCATATTGTCAATATTGCTTCGGTGCATGGACACAAGATTATTCCCGGTTCCTTCCCGTATCCGGTAGCCAAGCATGGCCTGGTGGGCATGACCCGCGCATTGGGGGTTGAGTATGCCGCCCAGGGAATTCGGGTTAACTCTATTTCACCAGGCTTGATCGACACGCCGCTTGTCCAGGCGCACTTTGCGTCGAGTGAGACGGCAGATCTTGAGCGAAAGAAGCTGATCAATTTTATCCCTTGTAAAAGAATGGGTAATCCCGAAGAGGTTGCCAATACCGCGCTTTTCCTGGCGAGTGACGATGCGCTGTTTATTAACGCTACCGATATCCTTATTGATGGTGGTCGTAGCCAGATCTACCACGATTAGAATTTTGGTTGGGCTAAGTACTTAGCGAAGTAGATCGCAACCTTTGCATAACAAAAAGAAGTATCAAATATGAAAATTACCGGGATCAAAATATATCCCGTTCCACCTCGCTGGCAGTTTCTGGCGATTGAAACGGATGAGGGGATTACAGGCTGGGGTGAGCCAGTTATCGAGGGGCGAGCGGATACGGTTGCCGCGGCTGTTCGTGAATTGTCTGAGTATCTTATTGGACAGGACCCCCGTGCTACCAATTCCATATGGCAGACTCTTTACCGTGGCGGCTTTTATCGAGGCGGTCCGATATTGATGTCGGCAATTGCTGGTATCGATCAGGCTCTTTGGGATATTAAGGGAAAAGAGCTCGGACGACCTGTTTACGAGTTACTGGGCGGTGCTTGTCGGGACAAAGTACAAACTTATGTTTGGGCAGGTGGCGACGATCCGGAAGGTGAGATTCAGCAGTTATCCCGTTTGCTGGATATGGGTTGGAATACGTTCAAGTTCAATGGTTGTGGAAAACTCCAGCATATTGATAGCCACTCCGCAGTAGATGCCATCACTTCACGGATTGGAAATATTCGCGAACATTTTGGAAATCGTATTGATTTTGGATTGGATTTCCATGGTCGAGTTTCTGTTCCCATGGCAAAAGTGTTGCTAAAAGAGCTGGAGTGCACCAGACCACTTTTTGTGGAAGAGCCAGTGTTGCCGGAACAATTTGAAGCCTACTCTGTACTTTCTAATCAAACCAGCATCGTACTTGCTGCCGGAGAGCGCATGTATAGCAGGTTTGATTTCAAGCGCGTATTTGAACGGGGTGGTATTGGGATCCTCCAGCCGGATCTTTCTCATGCCGGCGGTATCACAGAATGTATGAAAATTGCCGCTATGGCAGAGGCGTATGACGTTGCTATTGCTCCGCATTGTCCACTGGGCCCTGTCGCGTTGGCAGCATGCCTGGTAGTGGACTTCACTTCTCAGAATGCGGCAATACAGGAAATCTCCATGGGAATCCACTATAACGGTGGGGTCGAAATGCTTGATTACGTGAAAAATAAAAGCGACTTCGAGTTGGACAATGGTTACATCCGCCCCTTGAACAAGCCGGGACTTGGTGTAGAAATTGATGAAGATGTCGTCAAGGAGGCCTCAAGGGGCATGCAGTTTTGGCGTAACCCTGTATGGTACCATGAAGACGGAGCGCTTGCTGAGTGGTGATAGATCGCAGGAAAAAATCTTTCAAATGCTGGTGCTTCCTTAGTGCATCTGGATCCCCGGTTTTCTATTACCTGACTTACTTTTGTGAGCCCTTCTTCGGGCTCCATAAACATCGCGGTTTTGGATAATAAGTGCAATTGTATAAGGAGAGGAGCCAGCTGGTAGATTCCGCGCTTTTCCCGACCAAGAGATGAAGCACTGATGAGTTACCACCAGCTGTCCAAAGAAGAAAGATATCAGATTTGCATATTATTGAAAGCAGAACATAACCAGAAGGAGGTTGCGACTTTGTTGGGGCGCTCACCTTCAATGATTAGCCGGGAATTGAAGCGTAACCGAGGTCTGAGGGATTATAGACCCACCCAGGCGCAGCGCTTCAATAATAAGCGCAGGTCTACGGCCCACAAAGCAATCAAAGTGTCCGATGAGGTGAGAAGTTGGATAGAAAAGCTGCTTCGCCAGGAGCTGAGCCCTCAACACAACAAGTAACGGACTACGTGTTGAGGCACAAGCAGGTGTCGTTGCACCATGAGACGATTTATCAAATTGTTTACGCCGATAAGGCTGAAGGCGGCGATCTTTACAAGTATTTGTGAGCGCTCTCCAAGCAGCCCTACCGCAAACAGTAGGGTCATTATGACCGACGTGGACAGTTCAAACCGGGTGGATATCGATGATCGCCAAGAGGTGGTTGATAAACGTTACCGAATCGGTGACTGGGGAGGCGAGCGGATTTACTCGCCGCGTATAGAAATTCCAGTTATTATTTGAAACCGCGCACGAATATGTTTGCTTGTACTGTTGAAAGGCTGCTTAATCACAGCCATTTTTTCGGCATATCTGAAAAATTCGATTTCTGAGGTTGATATGAGCGGTCAATACTTTATCGCAGGAGATTGGGGTACAAGTAACCTTAGGTTGTATTTGCTGGATGAGTCTGGTTCTGTTGTTGATGAACGAAGCGGCAAGGGGATTGGTCAGCTGCAGCCCGGAAAGGTGGAAAGTGAGCTTTTTTCTCTTATTGAGCCTTGGGCAGAAATGCACGATGGAGTAGAGATTGTACTTTGCGGGATGGTTGGCTCAACACTCGGGCTGAAGGAGGCTTCATATGTAGAGTGCCCCGCAGATAAAAGCGATATATCTCGCCAGGCGCTTCGTTTTCAGCTTCGCGGCCACGGGATTACGATAGTTCCGGGCATCACATCTACCAGCCCATATGGGTATCCGGATGTAATGCGGGGTGAAGAGACTCAGATATTGGGCGCCATCGTTACAGACGATACGTTTGCCCAGGGGACTTTCCTGTTTTGCTTGCCGGGAACCCATGTGAAATGGGTTCTGTACGTCAACGGAAAAATTACTTCCATATTAAGCGCGATTTCCGGTGAACTCTTTTCTGTGTTGAGTACCCATAGCGTACTCTTTGCCGACGCAACTGAGTACAAGGATATCAGCGCATCCGGGTTTATGCGCGGTGTTGAACAAACGCTGCAATCCGGTGCCTGCAACCTGATACATACGCTGTTTAGCGTTCGCTCAAGTCAGCTGCGCGGCGATATTACCCCGGAAGAAGCAAAATCCTATATGTCAGGGCTGATTATATCAGCAGATGTTGTTGGTGCGGCAGAGTCTTTCAGGAGCAAGTCAGGTGAGGTCCCGCCAATTGTATTAATTGGTGATGATCGGCTATCGAGTTTGTACGGGCAGATTTTTGATAAGTTGGGACTACAGTTTAGTGCGCTGAATGGTAATGCAATGTCGATTTCCGGTTTGTACCAGTTACTTCAGCTGTCTCATTGATGGGGGGAATAGTGATTAATATTGAAGAATATTTTGACAATATGCCGCTTGTAGCAATTTTACGGGGCGTGACTCCTGATGAAGTTGTGGATGTGGGGCTATCCCTCTACGAAGAGGGTGTTCGTCTTATTGAGGTTCCGCTCAATTCACCTGCGCCTTTTAAGAGTATCAAGCGGTTGAGTGACGCACTCGGTGATAAATGTTTGTGCGGTGCTGGTACTGTTGTCGACGCCAACGATGTCGAAAAAGTGGCAGAAGCGGGTGGGAGGCTGATTGTAACCCCGAACGTGAACCCGGACGTACTGACGAGGGTCGATGCGCTCGGATTGGTTCCCATGCCGGGATTCGCCACTGCAACAGAAGCATTCGCAGCAGTGAAGGCTGGTGCGAAGTATATAAAGCTATTTCCTGCAGCGAGTTATGGTTCTGGTCATCTTCGGGCTCTCCGTGCAGTACTTCCAAAAGATGTAAACATCGTAGTGGTTGGTGGTGTCAGTCTATCGTCGCTCAAGGAGTGGCGCGATGCGGGAGCTGTCGGTGTAGGTGTTGGTAATGATATCTACAAACCCGGCATGAGTGCAGAGGACGTGGCTGTACGGGCGGAAGCCTGGGTAAAAGCGATAGATGCGGCGCTCTAGCCAAAAACTACACACGGGATCTCTGTAGGGGACAATTTCCTTGGATTAGTTGTAGTAGTTCAGACGGGCTGTTGAAAAAGTCCTGAATTCCTTGCTTTAACGAGTTCGGTCTCGGATAATATTTCTGGGGCCGATTTAAGGTGACTGCCATGCAGGGATGTACTCAGTTTCAGCCAGAGTTGTTTCACACGGTTAACCTCGACGATTTCGTACCGCAGAATCACCTTCTGCGTAAAATCGACGCCGTATTGGATCTTGAGTTTATCTATGACCTGACGTCACCATTGTACTGCCCCCACAATGGTCGAGCTTCAATCGATCCGAGACTGTTCTTTCGGATGCAGATTATTGGCTATTTGTACCGAATCAAATCTGACCGAAAGCTCTGCGAAGACATCAATTTGAACTTGGCGTACCGCTGGTTCTGTCAGCTTAATCTTGGTGATCAAATTCCTGGCCACTGGACGGTTGGCGATATCCCAGCCGTTGTCACCATTGAGATACAAAAGACCATCGCTTATGTTGACAATCTAGTCCTGAGTCAGGAATCTCTCGAAATTTACGGCGGTATAAATAACGTCGAAGATAAGCGGCCCCCTGCAAACTTAACTGGGATTGGAGGGAGCCCTGGTATGTATGACACCCTGTGTAGAACTTACTATCTGGGAGTGAGTTACGCTTTCTAAAACTAATCTACTTCAATAATTAATAGATTATAATTCGTAACTTCAATACAGGATAAGAGGGTTTTTAGCCCGGATTTTGGGTCCTATTACCTAGTTTTCTTATGCCTGAGATATACTTACGGTCCGGACACAGGGTTCTGCCGTAGGTTACTCCAGCTTTGTTACAGATATTTTTAATCCATCGTCCACTTCACCATAAATTGATGTGTTAGTTGATGATAACAACATGAAGTATTCATTTTCTGAATGATAAGTAAATTGACAATAGCGGTGATTCACTCCAACATCTTGTTTATAACAAATATTATTAGTGTCATTATCTTCTAATGGAATATTAGCATATGAGTCAGAAAGAGTTATATTATGAGATATTTTATCATTAGTTGCTCTCACAAATACTCTAACCGTATCACCTTCTCTTATCTCATTAAAGCTTGAGATGTTGAACCAGTTTTTCACAGGGGGGGACGACGCTGGGTTTAGTCTCCCTAAATCAACATCGAAATCACCATACCCCATTAATATTGTATAACTGGGTGCATCTAATGCAAATGCCATTGGTGTTAACAGACAAAATAGCGCGGTAAGTTGTATAAAAATTTTTTTCATAATCTTATCCTCACATTGATAAATCTCTGAACCACTCATTACTTTTTATAGAAAGAAGCAAAATGATCTGGAATTGATCTATTTTGGTTCGCATCCTCGATATTCTCGGCCTCTCTTCTCCTCTCCTCTCCTCTTGCTTAAAGCCTGCTAACTGCGGATTTTGGGCGTATTGCCCTAGGCCGGTAGGTTTTTCTTCCCAATTAACAGGTTTGTGAAACCTGCCAGCAAGCATAGGCGCTCGCTATTTTTTGCTAGCTCACGATAGCGAACCTTCCAAAATGCTGCTGATTGCCCTTCTTGGTCTGGTGCATCTCTGGATCGCGGGCCTTTTCTCGGTTCTTGGTGGAGTTTGGAGCTGAAATAATAGTGTCATCCAAGATACTGCCTTCTCTCAGCAGCATACCGTGGTCACTGAGATGGCTGTTAATCTCCTCAAATAGCTGATGACCGAGCTGCTTTACGCTATCTAGCTGAGACTTATCCAGAGGTTATCTAAAAAGTGCCAATAGGAAACTAAGGGTGAAATGAATAATAAGTAAGGATACAATTAATAACCATAAAAAAACCTCTAAAATGGTGGAATTAAAACACATGAGTGCATAATTTTTTTAATATTGCGACCTCTATCACAAAACAGAAAGAAGAGTGTGGTGTGATCCACTAGCCCGGATTTTGCACGGCCAGCTTCACACCGCAGCATTTTATGCTTTCGGCCTGAGCGGTACTGGAACTGCTGGCTCTTGCTGGCAATTTATCCTCTTTGAACAGGTTTTGTTCGATCCAGGCTGCGTTGGACACTACTTCCCCTTACCCCGTTATTTGTCTGTGCCGGGAGCAGCACTTCAAGGCTCTACGTCGGCACCAAATGGGTAGCCAGCTTGCAGAAGATTTCTCTGTCAGGAAGCAATGTCGGCAGCAGGAAGCGAAAGCGGCGCGTATTCTTGATCATCACGGCCCCAACTTTGATCAAGCGATTGCGCAAGGTGGCTACCGAGGCTTTGCCTAGTTTGGTGTCTTGTAGCTGCTCGCGCAGATATTCATACAGTACCCAGGCCAGTGCCGAGAGCAA
>NZ_JAVAMR010000051.1:0-22375 GCF_030731025.1 Microbulbifer sp. 2205BS26-8
CTAGGGTGAGCGCATTCGAAAACACCTGAACAATCGTAGTGAAGGGCTATCGACGTTTGCCAAGACTCTGAAAGTTCCTTATGCGGGAATTGTGGAGATCAATGTAGTTATCGACTATACCGCCGGCCCGGCTGTGGTTTCATACACAGAGCAAGACGGCTGCTGTTTTGAAGAACAGAAAAACTGCTGCAATGGTTATCCTGCGCGCAATAAGGCGGCTATTTGGGATGACAGCTTTGCGCCTAGCTGGCCTGACAATGAATTTTATGTCAATACTCTGAAGGGGTTGTATTTTCTGTAGTGCCCGCCGCATTTGTTACAGGGTGGACTATCCTGTTGTTAACTATCAATTCTATCAAGCACGGCAGTACTGGAATCCCTTTTGAGGAATCTGTTCGATCGCTTTAGCCGCTCTAGAAAAGCACGATGTACAACTGGAGTGGTTGGTCTGGTTATCGCTGTGCCGTTCCTGCTTTGGGGGATCTTCGGTGCTTTGGGCGTTGTTCCGTCACTACAAGCGGTTTTTGGGGTATCGGGGCTGCGCATTCCTGCGGCAATCACGATTTTCGGTTTATTGATCGCCGCCGTTGGCTTCTGGGACTACGGTGACAATTAACTGGAGATTCCTGTGTTCAAGCTTTCGGATGTTTTTATTCTGTTGGCGGTCGCCATATCCTTTGCCCTGTCCGGGTATCTCTGGTTTAGTGGATACAAGGAACAGGGGGTTTTCACCGCGCTTTGGGTGCCGAGCATACTGACTTTTGGCATCTATTTTAAAGTATCGGCTTTAATTGCGCGCAGGGATTGACAGTGTCTGATTTAATCATTCTTGTGATCGCGGCTTGTGTGTTTATTTGTATGTTGATCGGTATCGTTTTGACGGTGTACGAATTACACAAGGCCGGTTCGGAACCCGTTCGTCCTGGGGTCAATAGTGAGATGAGTGCTGACAACCCAAAAGAGAAGGCGCAAGATCCGCGCAGCTAGCGCCTTTGGTTGTGCTCAAAAGTCGTGGAATTCCCTCACACACATGGGGAGTGTTGCAGTAAAGCAGGGAGGCGCTGTGCCTCCCTTCCCGGGAAAAACCCGCTACCGCTGATCAAAAGGTGTAAGTCATTTTTCCATAGATAAAACGGCCGTGCGGATCGTGCTGGGACTGCACATAACCATACAGATCGGCATCGCCGTCACCGATCGCAAAGGGAGGCGCTTCGTCGAAAACATTATCCGCGCCCAGGCTTAGAATCATATTTGCAAAACCGGTATATCGCGCTTGCAGGTTCATGGTCAGGAATGAGTCCACCGTGCGGGAAGTATTGGTGTCATAATCAAGTGTGCCGTCAAAGTCAATATCCGGCGTATCCTCAAATTCGCCAATATAGCTCAGGCCTGCGCTGAATCCAAAACGGTCAAAGGTCCAGTCACCAGTCGCATTCCAACGATGTTGGGGATATTCGTATTCTCCGGCCAAATCTCGTGTCAGGAACGCGCCGCCATCTGCGTTCAATTCTACGCGTTCGAATTCCATTAAGTAGGAATAATCAAACCGCAACCCGAGATTGCCACCGGCCAGGGCCAAACCGCTGTAAACGAAACTGAGGTCGACACCAGATACTTGTTGTTCGCCGATATTGGTAAAGCCACTGCGAATGGATTGCAATGCCCCCAGAGATTCTCCCTGTCGCGGTGTGCCCCTTTGACAGATGGTGTTACTCTGGTCATTACAATGCCTGCGGTAAAGGAACCCAAAAGGTACCTCGTCAATCTTGCCTTCTTGGGTGATCTTCCAGTAGTCTAGGGACAATTGAAATCCTTCGATGGGCTCGAAAACAGCGCCGATATTGAAGGATTCAGATTCTTCGGCGTCCAGGTCGGGGTTACCGGAATAGATGATGGTGTAGTCGGTTTGACTGCAGTATGCCTCATTGACCTCGCAGCCGAAGGTATCTTTGAAGAATAGGGATTCCTGGGAATCACCAAGGCCAATTTGTGCCAGAGAGGGGGCGCGGAATCCGGTACCCCAGGAGGCGCGCAGAGACAACTGGTCACTGGCTTTCCACAGCAGATTGGCCATGGGATTGGTCGTGGTGCCAAAGTCGCTGTAATCGTCGTAACGGCCGGCCAGGGTCAGGTCGAGATTGGCGGGTAGGGGAATGGCGATTTCCACAAAGGCGGAAGTGATATCCCGGCTGGCTTTGGCGGATACGGACTCGGTGCCAAAAATCAGACCGCGCTGGAACTGGTCATCGGGGATATCGGCGGCTTTTTCCTCGCGGTATTCAAGACCCGCTGCCATTGCGACCATTCCGCTAGAGGTATCGAACAGGTCGCCGTTGATAGTGAGGTCGTAACTGGTGAGTTCGGATTTGCCCTGACGCACCAGACTGGTGGTAATGGCATCAATCACAGCGTCCGGATTCTGCACACCACCGAAGGGGTTGTAGCGCCCCGCATTGATTTCCTCCTGCAGCAGGTCCGTGCGAACCCAGCCCTGGGAGCGGTCCCCGGTCTGAGTGGATTCGCTGCGGGAACGCTGTACAGAGGTCTCCCAGCCCCAATCGGCAATACTGCCGCGCAATCCGAATACGCCGCGCAGATTATCAGTCTCTATGTTCCACTGCCGTGCGCCAGCATCCACGGTGCGATAGCGGAAGATATCCACACGTTCACCGAAGGGGTTGTTGGGATGATCTGCTTCCACGTAAAGTTCGGCATCTCCATCCAGCGGGGTGGGGGCGCCCTGGGCCACAGAGGTATTGTGCTGCACGGCAATTTCGCTGAAAAACTCAATACTCTCGGTCAGATCCGTATGGCCGAGCATCAGTAGACCGGTGCGCTCCGCCTCCGGGGTGATCAGGGTCCAGAGGCCGTAATCGTAGAGGCAGACCTCCCCTGTATCACGCTCTTTGGGACAGTTCGGGTCGGGGACCGTTACTCCGTTGGGGAGTGTGAAGCTGCCTGGGTAGCCCCGCGACGATCGATGGTCCTCACCGCCCCGGCCGGAGTGATTGGCTGTGCCCAGACCGCTGCGTTCGGAATTGGCCAGGCGACTGTTTTTATGATGGTCAAGGATCACTGTGAGGTTAGAGCCTTCGCCATTGATGCCCCAGACTGCGGAAAGGGACTGTTCGTCATAACCGTCGGCACCGCCATAATCCATGGAGATCTCCGCGCCTTCAAAATCCTTGCGCAGCACCAGGTTGACCACACCGGCCACGGCATCGGATCCATAAATAGCGGAGGCGCCGTCCTTCAGGACTTCCACCCGCTCAACAGCCGCCAGGGGAATACTGTTGATATCGACAAAGTTGGTGGTGATGCCTTCGGCAAAGGCGCTGATGGCCACACGCCGGCCATTCACCAGCACCAGGGTGGCGTCCGCACCCATACCGCGCAGGCTCACAGCGGCGGCGCCGTTGGCAGTGGAGTCCTGGTTATTGCCGCGGGTGGAAAAGGTGCCATTACCAGCGGCTGGGTTCTTTTCGAACAATTGTTGCAGATTGGTGTAACCGGATGTTTCGATGGTCTCGCGATCCAGAACCTGGACTGGTGTGGCATTCTCAAATTCAGTATTGCGACTGATGCGCGATCCCACAACAGTGATCTCTTCGATGGCGCCTTCCTCGGCGGCGAGGAGGGTTTGTGGTGTTGCTGCGGCAGCGGCCAGGATGGCGCTGGCCAGTAACGTGCGGCGGGGAGTGAAATTTTTCATGATCCTTGCTCTTCCGTTTGTCGTCATTATCCGTGACTGGCCCAAATTGGCTGGTCGTCGCGCAACACTAGCAACGGCGGAATATTGAAACAATTGGCTGTTGGCCGGGCAGTGGTTTATTGAAGAAATGGGTGATATAGATCCCATTATTCAGAATACCAAAGCGCCAAACTGCAACGGTAGCGGTTTATCCTAAGCACTTGAAGCGCGGGGAATGCCAGACGGGTTTGCGCAGTTTCTTTCTAAGGTGGCAGTCAAATACACCGTCCAGATCTTGTTGGCTTGCCGGTGCATTGCTCAAAGGGCATCCAGTGGCTATCTGGTTCCGGTTGGCCACAACTGACAGACCAGGAAGAGTAGCGAGGCTGCCAGTACGATGGCGGGGCCTGCAGGGGTATTCCACAGAATCGAGGCCAGCAGGCCGAGCACGACGGCAAAGCATCCGATCAGCGATGCCATCATGGCCATGAACTCCGGTGTACGGGAGAGCTTATGCGCAGCCGCTGCGGGAATGATCAACAACGCGGTGATCAGCAATACACCCACGACTTTCATGGCGATGGCAATCAGCAGTGCCAGCATCAACATCAGTGCCAGGCGTACCCGCTCTACGGGTATCCCCTCAACGGAAGCGAGTTCCTCGTGCAGAGTGAAGGCCAGAAGTTTCTCCCAGAGAAAACAGAGCAGCAAAAGAATCCCCACTGCAGTGGTAGACATCAGCAGTAGGTCCGGGCTATTGACTGCGAGCAAATCGCCGAGCAACAGAGAGAGTAAATCCGTTTTAATCCCGAACAGGCCTATGGTGACAATGCCGAGGGCGAGCATTGAGTGGGAAAGAATCCCAAGCAGGGTGTCCACGGCGAGTTTCTGGCGACGCTGCAGGTATACGAGCAGTATTGCCAGCAGGCAACAGGTGCCGCCTATCGCCAGTATTGGAAGAATATGCAACACATAACCCAGAGCCACGCCGAGCAGGGCGGAGTGCGCCAGGGTATCGCCAAAGTAGGCCATGCGTCGCCAAACGGCGAAACACCCCAAAGGGCCGCTCACCAAAGCGACCAGCAAGCCGGCGCCCAGGGCGTACCAGAGGAATTGACTGTGCAGTAATTCGCCAGGCTCAATCACTGATATTCACTCTTCGTCTTTGCTCGCAGCGGTTGGACCGGAGTGCTTGCGCGGGCAATCGGTCGCCTTCGCGATATCGCCACTGAGGTTATGGTGGTGGTTGTGCTGATGGGTGTAAGGGGCCACCTTGTCGCCGAAGAGCTCCAGATAGGCCGGGTCCCGGCTGACCTGTTCCGGGAGACCCTGACAACAAATATGCTGATTGAGACACAGCACCCGGTCTGTAGCTGCCATGACCAAGCGCAGATCGTGGGAAACGAGTAGAACGCCACAGCCGAGTTCGTCCCGAAGCGTAGCGATCAACTGGTATAATTCACCTTGCCCACCCACATCTACACCCTGGGTGGGTTCATCCAGTACCAGTAGGTGTGGTTTGCGGGATGCCGCGCGGGCCAGCAGGACTCTCTGCATCTCTCCGCCGGAGAGGTTGGACAGGCTGGTATTTTTTAGCTGCCCGGCCCCAACTCTGTCCAGTGCGGCCTGTGCCTGGGAGGGCTGTAAGCGCCGCTGGCCCAATAATAAAAAGCGTTCGACAGACATGGGCATGGCGCTGTCAATATGCAGTCGCTGGGGCATATAGCCGATACGCAGCCCCGGTTTGCGCCAGATCATACCGCCGCTGGGCCGTGATAGGCCCAGCAGCAGTCGCAGCAGCGTGGTTTTGCCGGCACCGTTGGGGCCGATAAGAGTGACAATGTCACCCTGTAGCAACTCTACAGTAATGTCCTTTAGCAGTTGCCGACCGGCGAGCTGCAGAGAGACTTTGTCGGCAGTAATGAGCGACTCGGAAGGGCTCAGGGTGAAATCTCCGGGGCTGGCGTGGGCAACAAGAGGCATGGGTGTTCCGGCTTTGCTGCGAGTCCACTGGGTTGGGTGCTGACCAATCGGGCTGGCGGCTTGAAGCCGGTTGTGATTATATCGCAGTTTTGCGTTGCCATCTGTCTTCCATGTTTTCCTCTAAGCGTCTTTTCCCTTTATCCGTTTTGGCCCTGCTCGGTTTTTGTCTCCTGGCCTGCGCTGACCCGCCCCCTCCCACCGGGGGAGAGCTGGTAGTGAGCGTGCGTCCGCTGGCCCTGCTCGCACAGGAAATTACCAAGGACGACGTACCCCTTCGGATATTGATTGAGGGAAGGGATCCGCACCACTATGCACCCAGTATCCCCGAGCGGGCGGCACTGGAGCGGGCATTGCTGGTCGTGTGGCTGGGCCCGCAGATGGAAGGTGTTCTGGCCAGGCAGATGGCCTCTCTGCCCGCTGAGCGGCAGTTGCCGCTGTTGGCCAATAGTGTTTATGAGTATCAGGGTGCCAGCGACGCGGACATGCACCTGTGGCTGCGCCCGCGCAATGCGGCAATTGCGGCGGCGCAAATTGCTGAGCGCCTGGCACAGCTACGGCCGCAAAGCGCCGAGTTGTACCGGAGTCGCGCGCGGGATTTCTCCCGCTCCATGGCCAATCTGCAGAAAGTACTGGATCGCGCCCTATGGGGCTATCGCAACGTGCCTATTGTTGTGACCCACGACGCCTACGGGCATTTCTTTGGTTCTGCCGGGATAGAGACGCGCGCGCTAACCCGCGGTAGCGATAGTGGGTACGGTGCCAGAGCCATGCTCGATCTCTCAGGTGCAGGGGAGGGCTGTCTGTTTGGTGATGCTCCGGAAAATGCGCGCGACAGACAGCTGGCTGAACATCTCGGTCTGCACTATGGGACCCTGGACCCGCTCGGTGCGCAGTTGGGTCCCGACGCCAGCTACCGGGATCTGATTGAATCCCTGTTGGCCCAGGCCCGCATGTGCCTGAGCCGGATTCCCGACGTGTCCGTTCGCGACTTCCGGAATTGATTGCAACGGGGTTGGTTTTGGAATTTTGATGGGAAAGGGTGCCCAGCGGAGTTGGCACTGGGCGCTGTGCTGTGTCGGAATGGCCCGCTCAATCGGGGGAATTGGCACTGCGTTTCAATTGTTGTAATTTTTTTGCACGGTCGGCATCCCGCCTGGCCTGCTGACGCAGTTTTTCCAGTTGACGCATCTGGCGTTGGAACAGCCGTGTTTCCTGTGCCTGCCGGGCTTTCTTGAGCATCAACTCATGATCTGGTGCGGTGGTGTGTTTTGAGGGAAATTTCTCTGTGTCCGGATACCCATCGCGGGCCTCCTCAGCTTCACCGGCCAAAACAGCGCCTGCCGAAGCTTGTATGCAGGTGATCATTAATAGAGCGGTGCCGATCACTTCTCTCATAGTTGGAATCCTTCCTTCATCATCTGTTGAGTCCTATTTTCTTGGGAATAAAAGTGTCTGTGCCGCCTGTTGGCAGCCAGAGTGCATTTGGTTCCCGGGGGGGCAGCGAGCGGTGAACGTCGCTATCGAGAAGACTAGCCCAGCATGTGGTTCTGGTGCGGTTGCTGCGCCAATAGTTGTTATGCGCAGGTTGAGCGGAAAATCTGTGCGAAGGGCGTTATCCTATTGGCCAGCCCGCCTCCTGTGGGTGCAAATAAAGCCCAACAACAGAACGCCTTGACTTATGAGCAAACAACGTCCCGGTGCCGCTCCGCTGATTTTGGTGGACGGTTCCTCTTACCTGTATCGCGCCTACCATGCCCTGCCACCGCTGACAACCAGCCAGGGAAAGCCCACCGGTGCAGTTCGCGGGGTCATCAGCATGTTGCGCCGCCACTTGAAGGAGCACGCCGACAGTACTGTGGTAGTGGTGTTTGATGCCAAGGGCAAAACCTTTCGCGACGAGATGTTTGCTGAGTACAAGTCCCACCGCCCGCCGATGCCCGATGACCTGCGCGAGCAGATTCAGCCGATTCACGACATTATCGACGCAATGGGCCTGTCCCGTCTGGTCGTGGATGGGGTTGAGGCAGATGATGTGATCGGCACCCTGGCATTGGAGGCCCAGCGCAGCGGCCAGGAAGTGATTATTTCCACCGGTGACAAGGATATGGCGCAACTGGTGCGCCCGGGGATCACCCTGGTCAACACCATGTCCAATACCGAGATGGACACAGACGGCGTGGTAAAGAAGTTCGGCATAGGGCCCGAACTAATTATCGATTTCCTCGCCCTGATGGGTGATAAATCCGACAACATTCCCGGTGTGCCAGGCGTTGGAGAAAAGACGGCGTTGGCGCTGTTGCAGAACCTTGGTGGCCTTAAAGAGATTTACGCCGATCTGGGCGCCATCGCCACTCTGGATTTTCGCGGCGCCAAGACCCTCGGCAGTAAAATGACCGAACATCGCGCGGCGGCACAGCTGTCTTACCGGCTCGCCACCATCAAGACCGACGTGGAAATGCCCTACCATCCCCAGAACCTGCACAATTCGGCACCGAATATCGGAAAGTTGATCGAGTTGTTCGGACAAAACGAGTTTCGCACCTGGCTGGAAGAGCTGACCAGCGATAAGGCCGAGGAGGCCATGGCCGAGGCGGTGGAGCGGGACTATGTGGTTGTGACAGCAATGGCCGAACTGGATGCCTGGCTGCAGCGGCTCAAAAAGGCAAAAATCTTTGCCTTTGATACGGAGACCACCAGCCTCAACTATATGCAGGCCAGACTGGTGGGGGTGTCCTTTGCGGTTGAACCCTACCGCGCCGCCTACGTGCCGCTGGCACACGATTATATGGGCGCACCTGAGCAGCTGCCATTTGAACAGGTACTGCAGAAGCTCAAGCCGCTTCTGGAGGACGAGAAGCAAAGGAAAGTGGGGCAGAATTTAAAATACGACAGCCATATTCTGGCCAACTACGGCATTAGGCTGCGTGGTATTGCGCGGGATACCATGCTGGAATCCTATGTACTCGACAGCACTGCCAGCCGTCATGATATGGACAGCCTCGCGCTCAAATACCTGGGTGAGCATACGGTGCATTTTGAGGATATTGCCGGCAAAGGCGCCAAACAGCTGACCTTTAATCAGATACCGTTGGACAAAGCCGGCCCCTACGCGGCAGAGGATGCCGATATCACCCTGCGCCTGCATCGGGAGTTGAACGGCCGTCTGGCGCGAGTGCCGTCTCTGGTAAAGGTACTCGATGATATCGAGATGCCCCTGCTGCCGGTGCTTGTACGCATGGAGCGCAACGGTGCCTACATAGATGCAAAAATGCTCGCGGCACAGAGTGCCGAACTGGAACAGGAGATGCGTGAGCTGGAACAGCAGGCCTACGCGGTGGCAGGAGAGGAATTCAATCTGAGTTCCACCAAGCAGCTGGGGGCGATTCTTTTTGAAAAGTTACAGATTCCGGTGATCAAGAAAACCCCCAAGGGAGCGCCTTCCACGGCAGAGGCGGTGTTGCAGGAGCTGGCCCACAATCACGAGTTACCGGCGTTGATCATGCAGTACCGGGGCCTGGCCAAGCTAAAAAACACCTATACCGACAAACTGCCGAAAATGATTGATCCTGCCAGTGGCCGTGTACACACCTCCTACCACCAGGCGGTAACAGCCACTGGGCGACTTTCTTCCAGCGATCCCAACCTGCAAAATATCCCGATTCGCACTGAGGAGGGTCGCCGAATCCGTCGGGCCTTCACCGCAGATCCACGAATTAATGGTGGCAGCGAGATCATCGCTGCGGACTATTCGCAAATTGAGTTGCGCATTATGGCGCACCTGTCTGCAGATCAAGGGCTGGTGGATGCCTTTGAACGCGGTGCTGATATCCACCGCGCCACTGCCGCGGAAGTGTTTGAAGTGGCCTTGAATCGGGTCAGCGACGAGCAGCGCCGCCGCGCCAAGGCCATCAATTTTGGCCTGATTTATGGCATGTCGGCCTACGGCCTGGCCAGGCAGCTGGGCATTCCTCGCGCGGATGCCCAGACCTATATAGACCGTTACTTCGAGCGCTATCCGGGGGTTCTGCACTATATGGAGAACACCCGTAAACAGGCTGCGGAAAAAGGCTATGTGGAAACCCTGTTTGGCCGTCGTCTGTACCTGCCGGAGATCCGCTCTCGCAATGCGATGCAGCGCCAGGCCGCCGAGCGCACCGCGATCAATGCGCCTATGCAGGGCACAGCCGCAGACATTATCAAGCGCGCCATGATCGCGGTGGATACCTGGCTCAATAGGCAAAACTTGACCAGCAAGCTGATCCTGCAGGTGCACGATGAACTGGTACTGGAGGTGCCCAAGCCGGAAATAGAGACGGTTGCAACTGCTCTGGCGGAATTAATGCAGGGCGCTGCGCAGTTGCGCGTGCCGTTGACTGTTGATCTGGGACATGGCAAAGACTGGGATCAGGCGCATTGAAGCATCGGTTGTTGGAAGGTTTTAGGCCTGCAGGGGAGCGCATGCGTTGTGCCGAGGTAAAGAAAGTAGTCCCCTCAGATACCTTTTGAGTGAAAATGGCGCCAATTAGTGTGTTTTAACTGCCATTTTTACAATCTTTGCCGAAATCCGTGGAACTGTTCCGGCGACAGCCCCTCTAAAGTGGCAAGATCGTTGGAATGCGTCATCATCCCCCAAGGAAGTCAGATGTTTGCCCCGGAACTCCCCAAGTCCGGGGCATTTTTTTGTCCTCTCAAGTTGAATCTTCCCCCGCCAGGCACTCTTTTGTGTCCTTTCTCATCCACTCCATTTCACAACCCTGAATGGCAGACCCTTTGGAGGTTTACTGGGCTAATCTGAGCACTACAGAGACCCAATTTCCACAGTGGGCACCTTCAGGGGCCTGTTCCCAGGGTCCGCTGACCTACGGTTTGGCGTGTTGTATGAATGAGGATATTTGGGTTTTGTTTGCCTGACGAGTGGCGGTGTGGGCTCCTGAAATACTATCCTCACCGCCAAGTTGGGTAGGTATTGCACGGATGGCGAAGCATGAATGATGGCACTCCCATTGGGCTGCCGGGTTTATCAATAGAGAGACTGCGGTATCGATGCATAGATTAAATGAGCATATTCCCCGTGCCGCCCACCAGCTTCAGGAGCCGTTGGCATGACGCATAGGGTGGGTTTGACTTCCCGGTGGTTTGCGGGAGGTTGGTTATGGGCCGCTTGAAACTGTTTAGCCTGGATGTTGGCGCCGATTTTTGTGGACGTGTGGCCGCTGCCCTGGGAGAGCCCCTTTCCCGACACGAGGAACGCAGTTTTGTGGATGGTGAGCACAAGGTGCGCCCTCTGGACGACGTGGAGGGGGCCGATGTGTTCCTTGTGCAGTCCCTGTATGCCGATGTGTGCAGCAGTCTTGATGAAAAACTGTTGCGCAGCCTGTTTTTTATTGGCGCCCTCAAGGATGCCGGGGCATCACGTATCACTTTCGTGATGTCCTATCTGTGTTACGGGCGCAAGGATCGGCGTACAAGGTTGCACGACCCCTTGCCAACACAGTACCTGGCCAGCTTGATGGAGTCAGCCGGTACCCACACAGTTATGACGATGGACGCCCATAATTTATCCGCTTTTGAGAATGCGTTCCGCTGTCGTACTGTGCATTTGCTTGCCCGGCCTCTCCTGGTGGAGTTTGCCGCAGGACGACTGGCTGGAGAGCAGCGGCCACTGGTGGTGTTATCGCCGGATGAGGGTGGTATCAAGCGCGCGGAGATGTTGCGCCGGGCACTGAGTGAGCGCCTGGAGAGAACGATCGGCAGGGTCTTTGTCGAAAAATATCGCAGTGAAGGGCAGATCAGTGGTGGCACCTTGATTGGTGAAGTGGAGGGAACGGTGGTGCTGATTGTGGATGACCTGATTGCCAGCGGTGCAACTCTCTGTCGGGCAACGCTGGCAGCTGAGGCTGCGGGGGCTGCGCGTATCATTGCTCTCGCGAGTCACGGCCAGTTCAGTGGAGATGCCAGAGCCCTTGTGTCGCGCCTTCCACTGGAGGTCGTTGCCCTGACCAACTCCCTGCCCCAGACAGACTTGCCGAACAATTGCGAACTGCTCGATTGTGCGCCTCTTCTCGCAGAGGGAATCCGTCGCCTGCACGACAACGGCCCGGTGTGTGAACTGACCATTTGAAGGGCTTTCCCTGTGAATACCGGCCACAGGTCCAAAACATCCACCATTTACATTTATTTACTCCAGTCTCGGGAACAAAGGGATGCCCGGTCGTATCCAATCCACCAGATCATTGTTACTCCCTAACCCCAAAGCGTTCAGCTTTTTCACCCCGGACTATCCCCATCTCCGGGGTTTTTTTCTCCCTGAATGCCTCCTGGGGGATGGATGGCAGGCGACTGTTTTCCGGGTAGAAATCCGAGCTAGTTGACAAGATTGGAATCTATTTCCGGAAATCCGGATGTGGGCGAGTATAGTATTCACATTCCTCTGATCGCTTTACTCGCCGGGTGGGAATACCAACGGCAGCAACCTAAGCTTCCCGGTGTGGGAGGATCTTGCATTGAAGAGGAACCCTCAAGCGTACCCGTCCCCCTGGGTGCGCTTGGCAAGTGCCCATCCCCAAGGGCACTGACTCCTGGCCGGCAGTCCCCATCTGCCGGCTTTTTTTATACTCAAAAAGCTCCTGCCAGGACACCTTAAGCAAGCGGCAAAAATTCAGTTTAATTATTTGCAAATGATAATTGTTCGCATTACACTGAGTGTGTTTCAAGCAAGGGAATTATCGTGAATTTACGTTACCTATGCGCAAACCACCGCCAGTGGTTGGTTGCTGACACGGATCGTGCAGAAAAAACGTGGCTGGACTGGATAGAACTGGGCAAGATCCTCTCTGAAGAGGGCAATGAAAAAGAGGCGATTCCCTATCTGGGATGCGCTTTTGACCTTGCGGGCTTTCTGCTGGCAAAACAGTGGCCAAGCTATGCCGTGTCTGCGACACGCTTTAGTGAAAACGCCATCTGCCTGATGGCAGCCTACCGGGAGTTGGGGGATGAAAAATTACACCGCTATATTCTCGCCGGCGCCAGTTCAATCCTCGCGCGCCAGCTTGGAGATGGCCTCAAGCAGCGGATTGCCGCTGACTGTATCAATGCCCTTTATCCAACGGGTGTCGGCGACGCAATGCAAAAAGCAGTCCAAGCTAGACGGCCCGTCCACCTCGACAGAGATTGCCGGCTGCACTGAGGAAACGGCCCGTGTAAGGCCTGCAGAAACCCCGCGGCTGCTGACCGTTGCCATTCGTGAAGACACCCTGGTTGCGCTCTTGGCGCAACGCTGTCTGAGCGTTGAGGAGCTGCACTGTACGACACCCCAGACGCGCCAGCAGCTGCGGCGGGTATTGTTACGCTCCCTGTTGCCTTGGGACGAGTTGAGTTGCGCGCCGACAACAAAGAGTGCTGAGTGAAGCGGTTATTGTACGAAAGGTTTCCCAGCCAGGCGCCCTTTAAAATCAGTATCAGTGCAGGTTGCGGCCGGTAGCCTGTAAGGGTTGAGGTCAGCTACTTGTGGCGGAGGGCTCCGTGCGGGATATGAGCCATTCATTCAATTTGCGCTCCAGCGTGTCGATACCCGTTTTCCTGGTGGAGGAGAACAGCTGCAGGGTAACCTCCTGGTCCAGACCCTGTTCCCTGAGGGCTTTCTCCACGGCAAAGCGGGTATTATTGGCGGGGCCATGCTTCAACTTGTCCGCTTTGGTGAGCAGGCAATGCACAGGCAGGCCTGCCCCAACCGCCCAGGTCAGCATATGCAGGTCGAACTCCTTGAGGGGCTGGCGTATATCCATCAACAGCACCAGGCCGCGCAGACATTGGCGCTGCTCCAGATAGGCAGCCAGGTGGCGCTGCCACTCGTCTTTCATAGCACGGGCCACCTTGGCATAGCCGTACCCGGGCAGATCCACCAGTCGCTGCTGCTCAGGCAGGCTGAAGAAGTTGATCAGCTGGGTGCGCCCGGGTGTCTTGGAGGTTCGCGCCAGCTTGCTGTTGCCGGTCAACGCGTTGATGGCGCTGGATTTTCCCGCATTGGAGCGGCCGGCAAAGGCCACTTCGGCGCCGGAGTCCTCCGGGCACTCGGCCAGGGTGGGCGCACTGGTCAGAAATCGTATAGCACGGTAGTTCAGTTTTTGCGGCTGGGCATTCAGTTTGACAATTGACATCGTTTAAGTCCGCTGATCCGGTACACTCGTTTGGCGCGCAAGTATATAATGCCGCGGTTTTCGCCTCGCAGGATTGATTTATGGGGCGGAGCGGAACACCATATCACAGCGCGCAACGGGACGATGTATGAACAGCTTTATCAAGAACACTGCTCGGGTACTTGGTCTGGTTATCGCCTTGGGAACCACATCCCTTGCAATGGCTATGGGTGATGCGGCTGAGGGTAAGACAAAGGCCGCCCAGTGTGCAGCTTGCCATGGTGTTGACGGCAATAGCCCGGTGCCCGCCTTCCCCAAAATCGCTGGCCTCGGCGAGAAATACCTGTTCAAGCAGCTTATGGATATCCAGGAAGGCAAGCGTAATGTGCCACAGATGATTGGCCAGCTGGACAATTTTAACGAGCAGGATCTACAGGATATCGCCGCCTACTTTGCTGCTCAGCCGATGCAGTTGACCGGGTCCGAAGCGATTGCAGTCACGCTCAATAATGGCGAAAGTGTCGACGGCCTCATCTTTGGGCGCAAATTGTACCGTGCGGGTAATACGGAAACCGGCGTGCCAGGCTGTATGGGCTGTCACTCCCCCAGCGGTCAGGGCAATGCACCCGCCGGCTATCCGCGACTTTCTGGTCAGTATCCGGAGTATATTGAAGCCCAGTTGAAGGCATTCCGTGTCGGTACCCGCACAAATGACGGGGATACCCGCACCATGCGCACAGTTGCCAGCCAGATGTCCGATGCCGAAATCACCGCTGTCGCCAACTATATTGCCGGCTTGACGGAATAACAGCCAGGCCCCAGCAGCGGAGGTCGGTCAAATGCCGGCCTTTTTTGTGCCTGGTGCCCGCTCAAGCAGTGGGGAATCGGGTAAAGTAGTCGCACTTTTGTCGCGTTTCCTTGCCCCAAGCAACGGGAACTTCAATAATCTGCGTTGTCTATTGTGCCTCAGTGACCCGGCAGCCCGCCGCTAACAGGCCTCGATCAACGTAGGTACAAGCTGGAGAAGACTTATGAGAGCAGTTCTCGCCCCTATAACAATGGTTCTGGCTGTGTTGTTCAGCTTTGCCGCCTCTGCGCAGGAAAACGGTGGGTTCAAAGCCGGTCAACACTATCAGGTGCTGCCCCAAGCGGTACCGCAGAAAGACGATAGCAAGATCGAAGTAACCGAAATGTTCTGGTATGGCTGTGCCCATTGCTTCCATTTCGAGCCGACCCTGGAGCGCTGGAAAAAGAATATGCCCGGCGATGTTACCCTGCTGAAGCTGCCCGCTATCTGGCAGCCACTGATGGATGTCCATGCGCGCCTGTTTTATGTGGCTGACGCAATGGGTGTCCTGGAAAAGATGCATACCCCGATCTTTAATGCCATCTACACTCAACGCCAGATGCTTGCAGTTCGTGAAGGCCGGAACTGGAAGCCGGACCTGCCGGCAATTGAGGCTTTGTTCAACAAGCACGGCGCCGATGGCGCTAGGGCTGTCAAGCTGGTGAACTCCTTTGCCATTAACAGCAGGGTCAAGCAGGGTATGGCTAACCAGCGGGCTTACAAGATGACCGGTACTCCAGAGGTGGTTGTGGCCGGTAAGTACCGTATCAGTTCTTCTCTGCCGGGCTATAAAGGGAAAAACAATGGCCAGGAACTGATGCTGCAGGTAGCTGACTATCTGATAGCCAAGGAGCGTGCGGAGCGCGGTTAATCTCTACGCTGTGTCTGAGCCCGCTTTGTTCGGAGCGGGCTTTTAATACCCGGCTGTCCCGGCGACGATAGTGTTTGCTGGGGTTGTTCACCCACCCATTTCCCACTGGCAAATGACTGCTAAGCAGAAGGCGGTCTTGGTCCCGTTTTTTGTGCCGCCCACCCATGCCCCGCCCCTCCAAAGACAAAAGGACTCGCGATCAATAGCGAATCGCCTCTGCCGTGGCTTGTTTTGCCAGGCCTCAGGCGCCGGTAAGGTATGCGCGAGTGGTGTATTCCCTTATCTTGGCACCTGTATCCTCTTGATGGCGTCTACTGCACTGGAGAAAGCTGTCTAGACTGTAAAAAGGTTTATACGCCAAAACGTGGCTCCGAGGTGAGGAATTTGCCATGAAGAAACCCCTCTTCGCAGTGCTAATCCTTTTGTATATGACCACCGTGCAGGCCGCTGATCCCCTCGATGCTTTCCCGGCAGAAGTGGAAGGGAAGCAGCGCCACGTTATCCAGCTGCCAAAAGTGAAGGATGAAAGTCGTTTTATGATTGAACTGGTGCCGGGGCGGCGTGAAATGGCTGACTGTAATTTGCGTAGCTTCACTGCACCTCTGCGTCGTGAGGTTTTAGCCGGCTGGGGCTATCCCTATTATGTCCTGTCCGATCTGAAGCCCGCCTCCGGCGCGCGCAAGATCTGCGCACCCAGCACCACCTCCCGACGCTTTATCCGCGTACGCGGGGATGGGCTGATACTCCCCTACAGCAGCCGCCTGCCACTGGTGGTTTACCTGCCTGAGGGGGTGCTGCTCAAATACCGTGTCTGGCGCGCGGATAAGAATCTGTCTGACGCGCGTACCCAATAAATACAGCCAAACGGGCCACTACCCCATTGGTTCTATTCCAGCAACTGAACTGGCGCCTTTGTTAATATTTTCAATGCTTCTAATGCCACTGTGGGATTTTGTGTCTAGCCTTACTAACAAAGGATGTGAAAAAGAACGCCTGAGAAATTTTTCACGCCGGCTTTTGGGGCTTGCACTCCGCACCGGACAGGAAAATTGGCGGCGCCTTCTGCCGCCTTCTACAGTAACCCGCGCCCGTGCAAATGGTTTCGGGGGCAGAGACAGTAGAGCAGCGCATGAAGTATTTGCGTCATTTCCTATCGAAAGGTGTTATTGCTTCTCATCTTCAAACCTATGCCGTCGTTCTTGTACTTTTTCTGCCCGGTCACCCCGTTGCTGCGGCAGAATCAGCGCAAATGCAGTGGGCTGGCAATTGGCTGGTGGTCAGTGAGGGCGATGACCAGTTGGTTTGGCAGCTCAATGCGGATGGTTCTGGCTATGCCTATGGTTTTAATGACGGGGGGCGACTGACACACGGGTTTGCCATTAACTGGCAGCTGGATGGAGATCGTGTGCGAGTGCGCACCGGGGCCTCGGTACGCTGCAAAGGGGGTGTGGTGTCGGTGGCATTCCGTGGCTGGAGCCGCTCAACACTGCTGTTTGCGGTTATTGATGGACGTCACTGGCTGCAGGCCGGCGGCGGCTTGTTGAGTTTCCAGCGTCGCCTGAGTAACTGGAGAACGCCTCAGGCCGGCAGCAATTGCCCGGATCTAGCCAGTTGAACTGGCCCTGTGTTGACGCCGGTCATAACAGGCAAAAATACTGTGGCACACTCGCAATGGGCCTGGGCATACCTTGTGCTCAGGACCTAAAGCGGTGGCATGTAACACTTGCCCTGCTCTTTTTGCTTATTGCTGGCCAAGTCCCGGCAGTTGAGGGCAAAGAAAAAAGTGGGCATGATGGCTGGCATGTGAAATCGCGCCTTGATGCCAGCCAGTGGGTTGGTGCCTGGCTCATCTCCCGCGACGGCGAGGCGCGCCATGTGTGGAGTCTGAAGCCTGACGGTACTGGCCGCTCTTATGCATTTCTCAATCGCAATGGGAAAATGCAGTTTGTATTTGGTTATGATATCCACTGGTATTTTGATCCCTTCACCCAGATGGCAAACATCAAAACCGGGCGCAGGCTTATTTGCCGGCGTGGAAAAATATACCCCTACTTCCTGACTTTAAAATCCTATGAAAGTGACTATGCGGTGCGGGGAAAATTTGCTTGGCAGACAACCTGGACAGAAGTCAGTATTGGACGTAACCGATTGCACAAATCTCTAGTGGTATTTGTAGCGCCTCTCTCCGCTTGGCACGATCCCGGTCGCGATGCTCCTTGTCCCGAGTTTCCCAGCCTGCATCTGGAAAAGGATATTGATATGGTCCTGCAGAGTTGGGAGGAAGAAGAATCGCCGGAAGCTGAAAAGAATAACAGATAACTACCGGAAAAAACAAAATCCAGAGAATTGAGAGAATCGAAAAAAAAGGCGTGAACAAAGGCAAACGAAATTAGAATAAGCAGCCGTTAAGGCAGAAAACCTTTCAATACACAAACTCCGCCACCGGCAATGGTGACCACCTATTCTCGGCCTCAGCTGCAAGGGAATGGTTGGTCAACCTGAGATGCCTCTACTGTCGTAGATAGGACGTTTTGTATGGCAATAAGGTATGAGCGCTGAGGCCTCTTACGCAGGGATCTTGCGGAATATGTGTCCCAGGCTGCAGGAGGAAACCTACGTATTCTGCCAGGTGGCGAATACCCGGCTCACGGATGTGATTGCGAACAGCCTGTGTATTTTTCGCGAAGGTGAGGGTATGAGTGTAATTTTGCCCCGGAATCTGGCTCGGCAACATGGTCTCACGGCTAGCGCACCATTTCGGTTAATCACGTTGCAGATAGTATCCGGCTTTAGTGCGATTCAATTGACAGCGATTGTTGCTGGAGCGCTGGCTGATGCCGGCATCGTTGCCAATATGGTAACTGTGCTGCGTCACGATCATATCTTTGTACCGGAAGATAGTGCCGAACGCGCGCTGCAACTCCTGCGCGGTATCAGCAACCGGGCATACTACACCTGAGCTGCAACGACTGTGCGCATTGATTACCCTCCACCCCAGCCTCACGGAGAAATCCGTCAGCTCCTGTCCGATCTCTTCTATGTACCCGGGACGGTGACGCTGGTCCCGACGGTCAAAATTAATCGCAATATGGCTATAGTGCGTTGGGGAGGGGATCTTATTCTGGTGAATCCGATGCGTTTGCGCCCACAGCAGGAGGAGAAATTGCGGGATATTGGACGGGTTCGCCACGCAATACGACTGGGATATCACCACGGACAGGACGACCTCTACTACCGGGATCACTTCGATCTCACCTTCTGGCGGCAGGCGGGATCTGATTTTTATCCCCCCAGTGCAGATCAATTGCTGAGAGAGGGAGGGGAATGCCCCGTGCCCGGGGGGCGCTTTCTGGAGTTTTCCTGCAGCCGATTTCCAGAAGCGGTGCTTTGGCTGCCCTTCAACGGTGGTTTGCTTTTGAGTTGCGATGCGCTCCAGTATTGGGGCAGTTGGCGAGGCTGTAACTGGTGTGGCCGTTGCCTGCTGCGATTTTCCGGGATGCGCTCTGGTATGCAGGTAGTGCCGGCTTGGCGCTCGCGCATGAGTTCCCGGGGCAGGCACCCGTGGCAAGGGCTGCAGAAGGATTTTCAGCGCTTGCTAAAGCTGCCTTTCCTGCACTTTCTTGCCGCCCATGGCGAGTTTTGTGCCGACAATGCCCACGAGGCCGTATTTACCGCAGTGAGTCGGGCTTTTCCGGAACTCAAAGGAGCAGCATAGTCAGGATTTCCATGTTCGTTTGTGATATGTGGTTGGGCGTGTGGACGACCCACAGTGCCATAGAATTCTGCTGCTTGTCTGATGCTGCTGAGCGTTGGCAGGTTTTGTTGTTGTTTTGAAAAAGAACATCAATTAAAGCCAAGACTCTGCTCATTGCCCTGCTGGTGGTTTACTCCACCACACCGGCGTGCCTCTATTGCCGATGCCGTTAATATCTATCGTAAAGTGAACTTCTGGATCTCTGCCGGGCTGGCTGGTTGGGGAGCCGAGCGCACGGTTTGCTACAAGCTGAGCCAGTATACTGTCGATCAATTTAAGTATGGGGTTGGCTGGCGACCAGGGTTAGTTTCAGAAGATGACTTTCCAACGTCAGTTCGGAGGGGAGTGAACCGAGATTTGTTTTGCGGAGGTCGGCTGGCTTTTGGGGCTTCGGTATCGAAGCGTCGGACTATGGCATGGATGATTGCGTAAAATAATCTCTATCGTCTGGGCTTTTCAGCAATCTGGGTTGCCATGTTATTTATAGTGCTATTTGCAAAGCCTGTAGGATAGCTAGTGGGTCATGTGATGAATTTTGTACCGATTGTTTTGCCTGCTCGACTGAAGCCAGAACTTGACTTGCTGGCTTCGCCGGTTTTTTACCGGCTATGTGGTGCATTGCACCGAAGTGGATAACTCCCGTCAGAAACTGTACTGCCGCGAGCTGAGTGTCGCGCTGGCTCAACGCTATGTCACCCTGGCTGCCGTGCGGTGCTGCGCTTTGTGACCGATTATATCGGTTATACAGTGGCTAACCAGGGATTCAGGGAAGGGGAGCGCAAGGGTGAATTGCTTTACAGCATGCTGGTATACGGCCTGATCGGATGGCTGGTGTTTTACTGTGTGTTGATGCTATGGAGAGAGACTTTTTTCACTGCGATGCTGGCCGCGGTCAGCGCCTGCTGAGCAATGGGGCTACTTTGGCGGAGATGGGGGTCGGAAATGGTACTTTGAAATACTCTATTGGCTGAGACTTATAACCAATAATGGCCAGGGAGCTCTGTGGAACCGCTTGCAGCAGGATACCGGTATCTACCCTTAACCCTGATGGACGGGACAAAGCTGTGTTGTGATGCGGTGCAGGATTTTGACAATACAGCGGTGTGACTTTTTGAGTCGGATCAGGTCGGAAATATTGCCCTCTATGTAAACCTGAAAAAAATCGGACTGGAAAGATGGGAAGGAAGTGAAATTTGTGCGCAGCGATAGCTGGGGAGACAACTTGACCTACATCCCCAGCCGGGAAGTCAGGTATGTGGAAGTACGCTACCTGAAGAAAAGACGCTAATCCTTATCGGGCTCCGGTTTGTCGCGGTCTGGTGGGGTTTGCTTATCACCAGCCTTTTGACCCCGGCTTACATACGGGCTCTTGTCGTCATTATCATTTTCATCGATCATCGAAGTTTGAAACCGCTTTTTATTTAAAGGCATAATGAAATCTCCTTATTTGTTTGGTGGGGATAAAGGAGTATCATGTCTAAGTTGCTACAGTTGAAATGTTTATCAGGTATCGAGATATGCAGAGCAAGGCCGATAGTAAGAGGTAAACACCTAACTCTATATGAAGAGAGAAGGGAAGGGTAAGTAGTACATGAACTATATTCTTCTTAGAAAAGGATGCGGTTTATTTACCGCTTACATATGATGTCAATCTAAAAGAATAAAATCATGGATTTCCAACTCTACCCTAAGAAATACGAAAATTTGGTTTTGCAGCATACAATATCAACATTGAACGAAACCCGAATGGCTGATCAAATAAAAACAAAATAGGTGATCAAGATAGGCCAGAATCTGCAGGCGCAACGGGGATGGTGAGTCAGGGGTGAAAACAGTTTGGTAGGAATACACCAAATTACTTCACTATATTGAGACTGCAGAAGCTTTAAATAAGCTTAAAAAAGGTGTATAAAATACAGTGTTCACGTTAACGGCTTTCTAGGGACAATGGATAAGGGATAATCATGGCTATTGAATATGTAGATACAGCGCCCAATAACATCATTGAAGACTCAAGACCACAGATAACAGGAGAAGATATTGACAGTATTGTCGAAATCTTTAATACCCCTTTAACCGGATCCTACAACTGGGACTACGACTCTGCCGACAATCGTATTCGTAAGCTTTACGAATTGGGTAAACGGCTCAATTGGAACGCTTCTATCGATGTCGACTGGGCTATAGAGCTCGATAAAACAGAACCCCCAATGGAAAAGGAGTTTAATCCCTATAGCGACTACCCCGATTTTCTAGCCCTATCCCGTGAAGAGCAGCTCCGTTTTGGCTGGCACAACCAAGCCTGGACGCTGTCGCAGTTTCTCCATGGCGAACAAGGAGCCTTATTGGTCGCTTCGCAACTGGTCTCCTGTGCCCCGACCTATGAAGCCAAACTCTACGCCGCCTCTCAGACCTTTGATGAAGCCCGCCATGTAGAGGTCTTTGCCAGATATCTTAATGACAAAGTGGCTATCCGCTATCCGGTCAATAAGCCTCTCAAACTGCTGCTCGATAAGATTCTTACCGACCCACGCTGGGATTTAAAGTTTATCGGTATGCAGATCATTATTGAAGGACTTGCCCTCGCCGCTTTCAATACTGTCAAAATTACCTGCAGAGATCCGTTGTTAAAAAATATTATTCATTTGGTGCTCCGCGATGAAGCACGTCATGTCTCCTTTGGCGTTAATTATTTAGAAGAGTTTGTACAATCACTGAGCGAACAAAAGAAAGAAGAGCGTGCTAAATTTGCCTATGAAGCCTGTTGTGTCATGCGTGAGAGACTGATTGCCACCGATGTCTTCGAACATTTTGGCTGGGATGTCGAGGCGGCAAGAAGCCATATTTTGAAGTCGGATATTATGGTTCATTTTAGAAAACTACTCTTTACCCGAATCGTGCCTAATCTTAAGCGTATCGGCTTACTACCGAAATCATTCCGCGATAAATATGATGCTCTCGGTATACTAGAGTTTGAAAACCTCACCAGCGATTCCGTTATTGACTGGGACGAGATGGCCAAGCCTCTCTATGAAGATGTCGACACCCCATAAAAGTCACTGTCGCTAGACACACAAAGTTATGATTTACATCA